>DATGJS010000160.1:0-5004 GCA_035295025.1 Bradyrhizobium sp. | reverse complement strand
ATGCCGGTTTCGTAGGTCTGCCGCCATTCCTCGGCGAACTCGCCGAACAAGCGCGATCCTTGGGTGCGCCGCTTCTCCTCGTTGCGGTGCTCTCTCGGATCCGTCCCCTTCGACAGCAACCTCAAGGCGTCAATCGCCTTGTCCTTGGCCTCGGAAAGCTTCAAGCCAGTCGCCTTGGCTGAACCAAAGCCCATCTTCTTGACAATGCCGTTGCGCTGGTAACGGAACGACCAGCGACGACCACCGCTTGGTGTGACGATTAGATAAAGGTTGCTGCCGCATGGGTATTCACCGGGGCCAACGGAGAGATAGTTTTTTGCGGTAATCTCGGGTTTTTCGGTTCTAAGCAGCATGGGGGATTCGAACTCCCTACCCTCGCGGATCAACGACGATAAAAAGGATTCTAACTGAAATCGAGGGACAGTCAAAGGGACGTTTTGGCGGAATTCGTCGATCACCGCCGGCGGGCACCCGACAGTCGCCGATAGTACGAAAAATACTTATATCGCAGAGCCTTTTTGAATATTTTGGTGACGACGGGCAATGGCCGGTGAAGAGTGGCGAAGGTAGAGATGGCGCGCTCGGAGAGATTCGAACTCCCGACCCTCGGAATCGAAATCCGATGCTCTATCCAGCTGAGCTACGAGCGCATGCGCGCATCAATTATCAGACTTGGCCGGGCGGTGCCAGCGCAACACCTCAAAAGCAGGGATAGCGGCCGCCTTGGGCGTTGTAAGTCGCCGAACCCTGGATACAGAAATTATTCGAGGGGCCGTCATAATAAGCGAAGCTGCCGGGCTCAGATCCAGGGCCGTAATTGTGGCTATAGCTGATCGGATACGGCAACCCATAAGCATAGCCATGCCAATGATGCTGGTGGCGGCGCGCCTGGGCCGGGCCTGCGGCGACAGTCAATGCGGCCAAAATGGTTGCGACAAGGGCGAATTTGCGGGGAAACATATGAGCCTCCGGGGAAATCTATCGACGGCATTTTAGGCCAAACCCAGTTCGCATCTAGCAAAAATGCGGCGAGACTCGCAGAAAAATGACGACAAACCAGCTTTTTTACCAAACGCCATACTTAACGATTTTCAAACATAGTCCCGCCAGAGTCCTGTCGTTTGATCCGCATAAAGATCGCCTTTCCGTTCTGGACCGCCGCCTCCGCTTGCCCGACCACCCATGCGCATCACGCCTCTCGTTTTGTTTTTGATTCCCGTGCTGGCCGTGGGTCCCGTGCGTGCCGATTTGCACATCACCCGCGATCACGGCGGCTATGTCGAGGAGTACAAGGCGAAATACACGCTCATCCGCGATCGCCACGAGCGCGTCGTCATCGATGGAATCTGCAATTCCGCCTGTACGCTTGTGTTCGGCATCGTGCCGATGAACAAAATATGCGTGACGCCGCGTGCCAGCCTCGGCTTCCATCAGGCCTATTACGACAAGGCGTTCACCTTCGGCATCAAGGTCACGAGCACGGAAGGCACTTCCGAACTGATGTCTTATTATCCGGATACGGTGAAGGATTGGATCCGCCGCAATGGCGGGCTCACAAGTGAGATGAAAAAAATCAAGAACGGTGAAGAGCTCTGGAAGATCGTCGATCCCTGTCCGGAAGAATGGTGATCGTCCTTCGTCGCGTGCGCTTTGATGAGACGGCTTGCGGTCGTAGCGAGCGGACCTCAAGCCAAATCGATCGTCCCTGACATCACCGGCACGCAGTGTCCGCCGATATAGGTTGCTGTCACGGCGCCGTTTTTCTTTTCGGCCTCGGCATGCAAGATACTGGCCCGGCCCATCTCGACGCCTTGCGCGATGGTTTTGTTAAGGCGTAAATCCGGCTCCGGCCGCAGCCTGGCCAATAATCCCGTCAAAGCGACATTAGCGCTGCCAGTGGCGGGATCCTCAGGGATTCCGTGATGGGGGGCAAACATGCGGGCGCGGATATCGATCTCGCTTTCGTTCACATGGGTGTAGATCAGGATGCTGGTCGCCGGATGCTTGGCGACCTCGCGCGTGAATATGTCGGAATGCGCCGTTGCCGCCGCCAGTTGCGCGCGGCCTTTCAATTCGGCCAGAATGAACGGTACGCCGCAGGAAGCGATGCATGGGCGGTGATGTCGCGTTTCGATGTCATCGACCGATAGCGAGCAGGCCGAAGCGATCAATTCCGTGGGAATTTCAGCGCCGAGCGTCAGCAATTGCGGCGAGGCTAACCGCGCGCCAATCACGCGCGCGCCTTCCTTGAGGAACGAGATCGGTACGAGGCCGGCCTTTTCTTCGAAGGTTACCCCGCCGCCGCCGATGGGGCGGCCATAACTCGTGCCCGCCTGCGCCAGCGCGAAGGCCGTGCCGACATTGGGATGGCCAGCGAACGGCATTTCATAGCGCGGCGTGAAAATTCGTACCTCGGCGGTATGGACGGGGTTTTTCGGCGGCAGCACGAAGGTCGTCTCCGCCAGATTGAATTCGGCGGCGATGGCTTGCATCTGTTCGCCCGAAAGTCCCTCCGCGTTGAGGGCGACGCCGAGCGGGTTGCCGACGAATTGAGTAGAGGTGAAAACATCGACGGTGACGAAGTTGAGTTTCATGTTGTGTCTACTAGAACGTCACGACGCTGCGAATGGATTCGCCGCGCTTCATCAAATCAAACGCATGGTTGATCTTTTCGAGCGGCATCACATGGGTGATCATCGGATCGATCTGAATTTTTCCTTGCATGTACCAATCGACGATCTTGGGCACATCGGTGCGGCCGCGCGCGCCGCCAAACGCCGTTCCTTTCCACACCCGTCCGGTCACGAGCTGAAACGGCCGCGTCGCAATCTCGGCTCCCGCCGGAGCCACGCCGATGACGATCGACTGTCCCCAGCCGCGGTGGCAGGATTCCAACGCCTGCCGCATCACCGTGACGTTGCCGGTGCAGTCGAACGTATAATCGGCGCCGCCGATCTGGTCCGCGCCCGATTTCGTCATATCGACGAGGTGAGGGACGAGATCCTTGCCCAATTCCTTCGGGTTGACGAAATGGGTCATGCCGAAGCGTTCGCCCCAGGCCTTGCGGTCGTTGTTGATATCGACCCCGATGATCATGTCGGCGCCGGCAAGCCGCAGGCCCTGCAACACATTGAGCCCGATGCCGCCGAGGCCGAACACGATCGCCTTGGCGCCTTGCTCGACCTTGGCGGTGTTGATGACCGCGCCAATGCCGGTCGTGACGCCGCAGCCGATATAGCAGACCTTGTCGAAGGGGGCGTCTTTGCGGATTTTCGCCACCGCGATTTCCGGCAGCACCGTGTAATTGGCAAAGGTCGAGGTGCCCATATAGTGGTGAACCGGCCGGCCACCGATCGAGAAGCGCGAGGTGCCGTCCGGCATCAAACCCTGCCCCTGGGTGGCGCGAATCGCGGTGCAAAGATTGGTTTTACGCGACAGGCAGGAAGGGCATTGCCGGCATTCCGGCGTATAAAGCGGGATGACGTGGTCGCCCTTCTCGACGCTGGTCACGCCGCGTCCGACATCAACCACGATGCCGGCGCCTTCATGGCCGAGAATGGCCGGGAAAAGCCCTTCAGGGTCGGCGCCAGACAGGGTGAATTCGTCGGTATGACAAACTCCGGTGGCCTTGATCTCGACCAGAACCTCGCCTTCGCGCGGTCCTTCGAGCCGAACAGTGGTGATATCGAGCGGTTGCCCCGCTTTGACGGCGACGGCGGCGCGAACATCCATGGATAACCTCGTCCTTGTTATGCGTTAGCTGCGAACGGTCCGGGGGATTGCCTGGTATCATAGGTTCAGGCAATCAGGACAGTAAATGAGCAAAGAGTTTGATCAACTCGCCGCGCGCGCGGCGCCGGCGGTTTTTGTCGTGCTCTGGAGCACCGGCTTTGTCGCCACGAAATATGTGCTCCGTGACGCCGAGCCCTTGACCTATCTCGCCATCCGCATGGCGGTGGTGGTGGCGATCATGACGGTGATCGTGATCGTGGTCAGGCCGCGCTGGCCGGGCCGGGTTGGAATCGCTCACAACGTGGTGGCGGGCATTCTGGTTCACGGGTTTTACCTTGGGGGCACGGCGCTCGCGATCGCGCATTCGATTCCGGCCGGCCTTTCGGCGCTGATACCCGGACTGCAACCGATCCTCACCTCGACACTTGCCAACCGCTGGCTTGGCGAGCGTGTGAGCGGCTTGCAATGGAGCGGGCTTCTGCTCGGGCTTGCCGGTGTCACCTTGATCCTGCACGAACGGCCGATCAGCGGGGAGGCGGGTTGGGGATGGTTTTTCTCCGGCGTCTCACTGGTGAGCATCACACTCGGCACGCTCTATCAGCGGCGCTACTGCCGAGACATCGACTGGCGCGCCGGCAATCTGGTCCAATACATCGCCGTGACGATCTTTTTCACCGCAGGGGCTGTGGCACTCGAAGACCGCGTGGTGCATTGGACCGCTGAATTCATCCTGTCGGTCGCCTGGCTTGTGGTCGTGCTTTCGATCGGGTCGATCGGACTTCTCTATTGGCTGATCCGCCGTTCTCCAGCGACATCCGTCGCAAGCCTTTTTTATCTGGTCCCGGCCGTGACTGCGTTGATGGCCTTTGTGCTGTTTGGTGAAAAGCTCGATGCGGTTGCTATCGCCGGCATGATCGCCTGTGCTGCCGCGGTCTTTCTGGTCAACCGATAATGTGCTGGAAAAAGAAATGCCCGGCGCGAGGCCGGGCATTTCTCTGATTGGTGCCAGCCTTTATTTCGGCTGCGGCACGATCCGGATATAGGGCTTGGGCGCTTTCCAGCCTGCCGGATAGATCGTCTTGGCCTCATCGTCGGACACCGAACCGGAAATGATCACATCCTCGCCCTGTTTCCAGTCGGCGGGCGTTGCGACGCGGTGCTTGGCGGTCATCTGAAGGGAATCGATGACGCGCAATATCTCCTGGAAATTGCGCCCCGTGGTCATCGGATAGACCAGCACCAGCTTGATCTTCTTGTCGGGCCCAATGATGA
>DATGJS010000159.1:0-11346 GCA_035295025.1 Bradyrhizobium sp. | reverse complement strand
CCTGCACGCCGGCGCGCTCCAGATCGCGCGCCCAGCGGATATTGGCTTCCTCGTCGAAACGCGCTTTGAGTTCGATCAGCGCGGTCACGGATTTTCCCGCTTCGGCGGCTTCCGCGAGCGCCCGCACGATTGGCGAGTTGTTCGAGGTGCGGTAGAGCGTTTGCTTGATGGCGACGACGTCGGGATCGCGCGCGGCCTGTTGCAGGAATTGGACGACGACGTCGAAGGATTCATAGGGGTGGTGGACGATGAGGTCTTTTTGCCGGATGGCAGCGAAAATGTCGCCGCCATGATCGCGCACGCGTTCGGGATGGCGAGGCACGTAGGGCGTGAATTCGAGATCGGGCCGGTCGAGCCTGGTCAGTTGCGACAGCTCGTTCATGGCAAGTACGCCATCGACCAGAAGCACCTCGTCGTCGGCGGTGGAAAGCGCGCGCTGCACGAAGGCGCGCAGCTCCTCGGGCATCTTGGCTTCCATTTCGAGGCGGATCACCGAGCCGCGCCGCCGCCGTTTCAGCGCCGTCTCGAACAGGCGCACGAGGTCTTCGGCCTCTTCCTCGATTTCGAGTTCGGAGTCGCGGATGATGCGAAACGCGCCTTGGCCTTTGACCGTGTAACCGGGAAACAGCCGGCCGATGAACAGGCCGGTCGCCTGTTCGAGCGTAATCAAACGCACCGCGCCGTCCTTGCCGGCGGGCAGACGGATAAAGCGGTCGATCTTACCGGGCATGCGGATGAGCGCATTCATCGCCCTGCCGTCAGCGACGCGCGCGAGCTGGAGCGCGACGGTAAAACCGAGGCTTGGAATGAACGGGAAGGGATGGGCCGGGTCGATCGCCAGCGGGGTGAGCAGAGGGAAAATATTGTGGAGGAAATGATCCTCGATCCAAACCCGTTCGGATTTGGTGACGTCGCGGCCGTCGATGAGCACGATTCCAACGTCGGCCAGAATATTGCGCAGGTCACGCCAGATCGCCTGCTGGTCGTTGGCGAGCTGGGACACCGTCTCGTTGATGAGGGCAAGCTGTTCGGCCGGCGTCAGGCCATCAGGGCTGCGCTCGGCGATGCCTTCACGCACCTGCGCCTTGATGCCGGCCACCCGGACCATAAAGAACTCATCAAGGTTGTTGGCCGAAATTGACAGGAACCGCACCCGCTCCAGCGCGGGGTGGCCCAAATTGACCGATTCCTCCAACACCCGGCGATTGAAATGCAGCCAGGACAGTTCCCGGTTGATGAAGCGCTCGGGGCTCTGGCCGATCGCTAGTCCGGAACTAGGCATGCCGTCTTTATCTGTAATTGCAATGGCTTGTGAGGATTCCATCAAGTTTTGGTCCATTTCATCTCAAGCCTTGCGGGGACAATTGAGAGGGGATTCCCGCGACCATGTGGGATCGCGGCGACGCTTCAATGACATGATGTTCCCGCCTAACGCGCCGTCAAGATGGAAGCGAACGTCAAATCCGCTTTACCGAGATCAGATGTCGCCGCGGAGCACCTCCGCCGCCAGCGCGCGGGTGAGCGGACGGCCGAGGCGGAGGGCTTCGGCGTCAAGCAGTTCCAGCGTTCGCCGCAGGGCGGCATAAGAGCGCTCGATATGAGTGGTAAGATAGCTCACCACGGCCTCGTCGATGGCGAGCTGACGGTCCGCGCAGAATTTGACGATCAACGCGCGCAACAGATGATCGTCCGGCGGAAGTAGCTGCACGGTCGGCACGGCGCGCAACCGTGAGTGCAAATCGCGCAATTCGATTTCGGCTGGAGTAGCACGCGCGGTGATGAGAACAAACGCACCATCTTCGCGCGCAAGGTTCAGCAGATGAAACAGCGCGCGTTCATCGACATCGCAACAGTTCAGATCCTCGATCACGAGCGCGCCGGTCGCAAGCGTAGCTGGGACCTCCGCCGCGCTCAGCGCGCGCGCCGAGGTAAGGCGCGCGCCGGAATGCTCCGCCCAGATCGAGGCGAGATGGCTTTTGCCGGAACTCTCCGGCCCGACCAAGAGCATGATCCGGTTCGGCCAATCGGGCCAGCTCTCCACGAGCGCGAGGCCCGCGATATTTGCCGGCCCTTCGAGAAAATTGTCGCGCGTCAAACTCTCCGCATGCGGAAGCGCAAATGCCAATTGCCGAGGTTGGACGCGGCCTGCCACCTAAGGATAGCTCCGTAACGCGACTTCATACGCACGACCGATGCGCTTATGGCGCCTCGATCGTGCTCATATGCCGCAGCCATTCCACGAGATAGAGGGATACCGAAACCAAAGTAAAGACCGTGACGAGGACCATCAGCATGTAATCATAGGGGGCGGGTTTGAAACCGAACCCCAGCGAAGCCAGGATCAGCGCCGCAAACGCTACCTGCGCCGCGGTGTTGAGCTTGGACACCATCAAGGGTTTCATCGGCACCGGCTTGCCGAACACCCACGAAACGATCACGGCGGACACGATCATGATGTCGCGCGAGACCACGAGGATCACAATCCAAAGCGGCACCGCGCCCCAAATGCCGAGCGCCACATAGATCGAAACCAGAAGCGCCTTGTCGGCAAGCGGGTCGAGCAACGCCCCCAATTCGCTTGTCATGTTGAAGCGCTTGGCGAGGAAGCCGTCGACCGCATCGCTGATCCCGGCAACGACAAAGATCGAAAACGCGATCTCCATCTGAGCGGAGGCGATCGCCCAGACGATGACGGGCACCAATATGATGCGCGCCAGCGTAATGATATTCGGAATGCTCAACTCTTTCGTGTCCCGGCTGTCGCTCTGATTCCCTGAAAATACCCCTTCTTTGCGGGGCGGGCGGGCTCTTGTCTACATAGTATGTGCGCGGGAACGTTTCGAGCATTGCGCATCGGCAAAAACCGACGTAACCAGCCGGTGAGAGCGTTTTCAAGCGAATGCCTGCCCCGGACGTTCCGGGGTGGATATCGGTTTGCGCAAAGAAAACGCGTCAAAACAAGAGTCCGGAAATTCGGATTCAATCGGAACCAAGTATATTCTCGTGCCGGCGATCGCCGCTTTAATGCAATGCAGCAGATGTGCCGGCGAGGGCGAGAAGCCGAGAGGCACTGATATCTGGACAGGCCATGGCCGAGCGTAAAAACGGGCTCACTTATGCGGATTCGGGCGTCGATATCGATGCCGGCAACCGCTTGGTCGATCTGATCAAGCCCATGGTCCGCGCCACCGCGCGGTCCGGTGCTGAAGCCGAGATCGGAGGGTTTGGCGGGCTGTTCGACCTGAAGGCCACGGGCTTGAAGGACCCTATCCTGGTCGCGGCGACGGACGGTGTCGGCACCAAGGTCAAGATTGCGATCGAAACCGGTTTGCATGGCGGCATTGGAATCGACCTTGTGGCGATGTCGGTCAACGACCTCGTGGTGCAGGGCGCAGAACCATTATTCTTTCTCGACTATTTTGCCTGCGGCAAGCTTGATCCCGAGGCCGCCGCGGCCGTCGTCGCCGGCATTGCCGAGGGTTGCCGTGAATCCGGTTGTGCGCTGATCGGCGGCGAAACAGCGGAGATGCCGGGTCTCTATAAAGACGGCGATTACGATCTTGCGGGTTTTGCGGTCGGCGCCGCTGAGCGAGGCACGCTGTTGCCGCGCGCCGATATCGCCATTGGCGACGCCGTGCTCGGGCTTGCCGCCTCGGGGGTCCACTCCAACGGATTTTCATTGGTCCGCAGGATCGTTGAAACTTCGGGGCTGGATTTCGGCTCCCAGGCGCCATTTTCGCCCGTTATGACGCTTGGCGGGGCGTTGCTGACGCCGACCCGCCTCTATGTCCGATCGTGCCTGCGTGCGATCCGAGAAACCGGAGCGGTCAAGGGACTTGCGCATATCACCGGCGGCGGGTTCACCGACAATATTCCGCGCGTCTTGCCGAAACATCTCGGGGTCGGGATTGATCTGGCGCGCCTGCCGGTGTTGCCGGTGTTCAAATGGCTGGCGGAGCAGGGGGGCGTCGCCGAACTCGAATTGTTGCGCACCTTCAATTGCGGGATCGGGATGATCGTCATCGTGAAAGCGGATGCGGTCGAGGCGGTCACCAAAATTCTCGCCGATTCCGGCGAGAGTGTAACGTCGCTGGGCGAAGTGATCCCGGCGCAGGGCGAACAGCGCGTCGTCTATAACGGCCGTCTCGATCTTTCATGGTGAGGCCGGCTTCAGATCAGGAGGCTTCAAAGCCTCGCGTGGCGATCCTGATTTCGGGACGCGGCTCGAACATGGCCGCCTTGATCAAGGCAGCCGGTCAGGAGAGCTTCCCAGCCGAGATTGCGGTCGTGATTTCAAACCGGACGGATGCGGCGGGACTTGCTTTGGCAAGCGCAAGCGGCGTTGCGACGCTTACCATCGAAAGCAAGCCGTTCGGGAAAGACCGCGCCGGGTTTGAGGGGGCTTTGCAGTCGGCCCTGGAGGCCCATCGGATCGACCTCATCTGTCTCGGCGGCTTCATGCGGCTATTCACCGCCGAGTTCGCGCAGCGATGGTATGGCAGGATGCTCAACATCCATCCATCATTGTTGCCGGCCTTTCCGGGCCTCGATCCCCATGCGCAGGCGCTCAATGCGGGCGTGAAAGTATCGGGGGCGACGGTTCATTTCGTCACGCCAGAAACCGACGCCGGTCCCATTGTAATGCAGGGCGTCGTGGCGGTGCGCGACGATGACACGCCCGACACGCTGTCGGCGCGGATTCTGGTGATCGAGCACCGCATCTACCCCGAGGCGCTGCGTCTATTGGCCGATGGCAGGCTTCGCCTGGACGGCGCGATCTGCCGGCTGAGCGGCGATGTCAGTTGCAGCGATATTTTGATATCGCCAAATCGCGCTTAGTGTGGCGGTTCAGAAGTCCGCATCACTATTGCCGCGAGTTCGTCATGCGGACTTCTGAACTAAGGCCACACTCTAGCCAACAACAAAATCCCCCGGCGCTGGCCGGGGGTGCATCAGGATTGCTTGCGCGGATCGTGACGAGCTTTAGGAAACCTTCAGGTTTTCCGCGGAGGTCTTTCCGCGATTCTCCACAAGGTCGTATTCAATAACTTGATTTTCGTTAAGGGTACTGAGCCCAGCG
The DNA here is from genome assembly GCA_035295025.1 of Bradyrhizobium sp. Lineage (GTDB taxonomy): Bacteria > Pseudomonadota > Alphaproteobacteria > Rhizobiales > Xanthobacteraceae > Bradyrhizobium. The sequence continues at coordinate 6,266 of DATGJS010000159.1, read as the reverse complement.
CGCTCGACGGCCGAGATATGGACGAACACGTCCTTATCGCCGACCATCGGCTTGATAAACCCATAACCCTTCGTCGGGTTGAACCACTTGACGGTGCCTTTTTGCATCGCCTGTCTCCTGGTCTAGACGTAAAAAAGACGCGGCCACGCTCTACGCGCGCCACGCCACAAGCGGGCTTTGAGGATGTCTGCTGAATTTCCTAGTCGCGAAACGCACAGCCGATCGGCCTAATTCCGATTGTGACACGGATTGCAACACGAAATTTGCGCGTTAGCAAGCTTCTGGCGCGGTGAGAGCATGATCCGGACCCAAAGGGCCGCGTTCGCGCCAAGCGTGACGCGGTTTTTTCGAAAAGCATGCCTTCAGGCTTGACCCGGGGGATCGTGCATCCCGCTTCAAGGTAAAAGATCTTGATTTAACAATATCTTGGTATGGGGTGGATGGGTTGGTGAAGGCCGCTTTGGCCGGCGCTGGAAATCAGGTCAGACCGGCGGGGCGCGCGGTCGGGGCGGCTTTAATACGTCGCGAATGCACCTTGCGGTACCGCAAGCTGCAATTCCACGTGGGGCCGCTATTGGTTACGCTCGACCTTGACGACCTTGCCGTTTTCGATCGCCAGCGCCAGCCGGCCTTGCTTTAACGCCAAGGCGGCCTCGCCAAACAATTCGCGGCGCCAACCATGCAACGCGCCGACATCGGCGTGGTCGTCGGCCGCGATCTGTTCGAGATCATCGACGGTGGCGATCACCTTGCTTGCCACGGCGTGACGTTCCGACGTCATGCGCAGCAATACTTTGAGCAGTTCGACGATCGCCGCGCCATTGCCGTTGCCGCGGGGTTTTTCGATTTTCGGCAACGTCGCTCCGTCGCGCGCCAGGCCGCGTTGCACCGCGGCGACGATGTCGGCGCCCCATTTCGATCGATCGAATCCTTTGGGAAGCGAGCGCAAATTGGCGAGCCGTTCAAGGCTGGTGGGCGCGTGGGTCGCGATGTCGCCGACCGCGTCGTCTTTCAGGACACGGCCGCGCGGAACGTCCCGGCTTTGCGCCTCCTGCTCGCGCCAGGCCGCGACTTCGATCAGCACCGCAAGCTCTTTCGGCTTGCGCACCCGCGTCTTCAGCCGCTCCCATGCGCGTTCGGGATGAAAATCGTAGGTTTTGGGGCTCGTCAAAACCTCCATTTCCTCGCTCACCCAATCGCTGCGGCCGCGTTTTTTCAGGTCCGCATCGAGTGCGGCGAACACGTCGCGCAAATGGGTGACGTCGGCAAGCGCATAATGCATTTGCTCGTCGGTCAAGGGCCGGCGCGACCAATCCGTGAAGCGGTGGGTTTTGTCCGGCCGGTGGCCGGTCACACGCTCGACCAATTGATCGTAAGCAATCGAATCACCGTAACCGAGCGCCATGGCCGCGACCTGGGTGTCGAAGATCGGATGCGGAATGATTCCGGCCTGGTGCCAGATGATCTCGATGTCCTGACGGGCGGCGTGGAAAACCTTGAGCACCTTCTCGTCGGCCATCAACTGGTAGAGGGGCTTGAGATCGATGCCTTCCGCCAAGGCGTCGATCACGGCCGCCTCTTCCGCGCTTGCCATCTGCACCACGCATAGCAGCGGGTAATAGGTCGTTTCGCGCAGGAATTCGGTATCGACGGTGATGACCCGATGTTTGGCGAGGCGCTGGCAAAAGGCCGCAAGTTCGGCGGTAGTGGTGATCAGATCCATGAACGGTCCATGACGCTTTCGAATAGGGCGTTCGGCCGAAAGCGCTTATATGTCAAGGGCCTTGCGGCGAAATCGAGACTTGAATTTGCGCCTGGGCCGGCTTTGCGTCAAATGACCGCCGACATCGGCAGGCGCCATCGAGGAAGGTTGACCCGGTCAGAAGTCGCTCGCGTGACGGCGCGACGGCCGCCGCGACGAAGGCACCACCATCACGATGACGCAAAGCGCGAGTATCGCCAGCCCCATAAATTCGAAAACCAACGCGTCCACGGCACATCCCCCAAGCAAAGCGCAACTGGGCGCTAGATTTGCGGGGGAGCCGTTGATCGCACCTTAATTTAGGGATCGCGCGATTTTCGCTCCGCGCAATGTTGGGCGAAAGGGTTAATGATTTACGTTCCACAGAACGTCTGGAGCACCCGCTGCTCCGGCGCTGGAGGTTTACCGTATTCGGCAAACTCCGGCTGGTCGTCATAGGGCTTTGACAGCACCGTCAGGAGTTCCTCAAATGGCGCAAAATCGTCGCGGGCGACCGCCGCTTCGATCGCGGCCTCGATGCGATGGTTGCGGGGGATAAAGGCGGGATTGACGGCCCGCATTTTAACCGCGCGCGCGGCCGGTCGTTGCGGATCAACGCCGAGACGCACACGCCAGCGCGCCGCCCATTCGTCATAGGCGTTGGGATCGGCAAATAATTCGCGCACGCTCGGATCGCTGCCTTTGTCTTCGGCCGCCGCGCACAGATAGCGGAAGGTCAGGGTGAAGTCGGCCCGGTTTTTCGCCATGGCGTCCAGGAGATCTTGCACCAAGGCCTCGTCGCCGTCCTGTTCGGAAAATAGCCCGATCTTTTGGCGCAGGCCGGACTGATACGCCGCCGTGAACTTGCCAATAAATCCCGCAAGAAGGATTTCCGCCTGTTCGACCGCTTTGTCCTTGTCGTCGGACAACAATGGCAACAGGCACTCGGCCAGCCGCGTCAGATTCCACAGCGCGATCCGCGGCTGATTGGCATAGGCGTAGCGGCCCTGCTCATCGATTGAGGAAAACACCGCCGCCGGATCATAATGGTCGATGAACGCACAGGGCCCGTAATCGATGGTTTCTCCCGAAATCGAGGTATTGTCGGTGTTCATGACGCCGTGGATGAAACCGACCAGCAGCCAGCGCGCGATGAGATCGGCCTGCCTTCCGATCACGCCCTCCAGCAAGCTGTGATAGGGACGCATCGCGCCGGCGGCGTGCGGATAGTGTCTGGCGATAACGTGATCGGCGAGGCGCCGCACGCTGTCGGTATCGCCGCGCGCGGCAAAATACTGAAACGTTCCGACCCGGATGTGACTGGAAGCCACACGCGTCAGGACCGCGCCCGGCAGCGCCGTCTCGCGGATCACGCTTTCGCCTGATATCACCGCCGCGAGCGATCGCGTGGTGGGAATCCCAAGGGCGGCCATCGCCTCGCTGACGATGTATTCGCGCAGGACCGGGCCAAGCGCCGCGCGGCCATCGCCGCGCCGTGAAAACGGCGTAGGCCCCGACCCTTTAAGCTGAATGTCGCGGCGGATTCCGTCGGCATCGATGACTTCGCCGAGCAGGATGGCGCGGCCATCGCCAAGCCGCGGCACGAAATGACCGAATTGATGGCCGGCATAGGCCATCGCGATCGGCTCGGCGCCGTCGGGAACCTGCTTGCCGGCGAGAATCGCGACCCCTTCCGGGCTCGAAAGGCGTTCGGGATCAAGGCCGAGCCGCTCCGCCAGCGGCCGGTTCAATTTGACCAGCCGGGGCGAGGCCACGGGTGTCGGCGTCACCCGGGCGAAAAAGCCGTCCGGCAGCGCGGAGTAAGTATTTTGGAAGGGGAAATGAACTGTCATGCCGTCAAGATAGGCATAAGAGGCAGCATTTTCGAGCCCAAAACGCCCGCGCGACGCAGCCCTCATCCTTCCCATGAGGGGGATGAGCGATGCAGCAGAGGTCGGTTGCCGCGCCCGAGAGCCTCGGGTAAACCCTCAACTTCTCTCGGCGGGGCTGGCAGTCCGATTCCGGCAGTCGCATTGTCGGGCCGTGCCCCGCTTTGATCATCTTTATTAATTGATGGAATTTCGATGCATCGTTACCGCTCCCATACCTGCGGCGCGCTCCGTGAGAGCGATATCGGCCAGAACGTTCGTTTGTCCGGCTGGTGCCATCGCATTCGCGACCATGGCGGTGTGTTGTTCATCGATTTGCGCGACCATTACGGGCTGACGCAATGCGTGGCCGATCCGGATTCGCCCGCGTTCAAAGAGGCCGAGAGGCTGCGTTCGGAATGGGTGGTGCGGATCGACGGCAAATTGCGCCGCCGGCCCGGTGGCACCGAAAATCCGGAACTTCCGACCGGCGCGGTCGAAATCTATGCGACCGAGATCGAAGTATTGGGGCCGGCGGCGGAGCTGCCGATGCCAGTGTTCGGCGACCAGGAATATCCCGAGGAAATCAGGCTCAAATACCGTTTCCTCGATCTTCGCCGTGACAAGCTGCACCAGAACATCATCAAGCGTGGCGAGATCATCGATTCGATCCGCAGGCGCATGAAAGAGCAGGGCTTCTTCGAATTCCAGACCCCGATCCTCACGGCATCCTCGCCGGAAGGCGCGCGTGATTTCCTGGTGCCGTCGCGACTGCATCCGGGCAAGTTCTACGCGCTGCCCCAGGCGCCGCAGCAATTCAAACAGCTCACGATGGTCGCGGGTTTCGACCGCTATTTCCAGATCGCGCCGTGTTTTCGCGACGAGGATGCGCGCGCCGACCGTTCGCCCGGCGAATTCTATCAGCTCGATATCGAAATGAGCTTTGTGACCCAGGACGACGTGTTCAATGCGGTCGAGCCTGTGATGCGCGGCGTATTCGAGGAGTTCGCGCAAGGAAAGCCTGTCACCGCCAAATTCCCGATGATTCCTTTTGCCACCGCCGTGCGTAAATATGGCACCGACAAGCCCGATTTGCGCAACCCGATCGAGATGCAGGACGTCTCAGAGCATTTTCGCGGCTCGGGCTTCAAGGTATTCGCGCGGATGCTCGAAGATCCCAAGAGCCAAGTGTGGGCGATTTCGGGCCAAGGCGGCGGCTCGCGCGCCTTCTGCGACCGGATGAACTCCTGGGCGCAAGGCGAGGGTCAGCCGGGCTTAGGCTACATCATGTGGCGTGAAGGCGGGGAGGGCGCCGGTCCCCTCGCCAATAATATCGGGCCGGAACGGACGGCGGCGATCCGCGCGCAGCTCGGATTGAAGGAGGGCGATGCGGCGTTCTTTGTCGCGGGCGACCCCGACAAGTTCTGGAAATTCGCAGGGCTCGCCCGCACCAAACTGGGTGAGGAGTTGAACCTGATCGACAAGGACCGGTTCGAATTGTGTTGGATCGTCGATTTTCCGATGTTCGAATGGAACGAGGAAGAAAAGAAGATCGATTTCTCGCACAACCCGTTCTCGATGCCGAATATCGAGCCCGCGGAATTTCTCGCGCTCGATTCGAACGACCATGAAAGATTGCTCGGCCTCAAGGCCATTCAATACGACATCGTCTGCAACGGTATCGAATTATCCTCAGGCGCGATCCGCAACCATCGCCCCGACGTGATGAAGAAGGCGTTCGCGATCGCGGGCTATCCGGAGGACGTTCTGGAGGTGAAATTCGGCGGCATGTTGCGCGCGCTGTCGCTCGGCGCCCCGCCGCACGGCGGCATTGCGCCCGGCATCGACCGGATCGTCATGTTGCTATGTGGCGAGGAGAACCTGCGCGAGGTGGTTCTATTCCCGATGAACCAGCGCGCCGAAGATTTGATGATGGGCGCGCCGTCGGAGGTGACGCCGAAACAATTGCGCGAGCTGCACATCCGGCTCAATCTGCCGGACAAGTAGTTCGGCGGCGAAGAAAGAAGTACTCGCAATGAGACCTGATCCGAGAGGACATGACCGAATCGATACTCGTGTGGCGGTTCGGAAGTCCGCATTATTTGTGCCGAGGGCTCTTCATGCGGACTTCTGAACCAAGCCACACTAGAACAATAGGTTTGCTAGTGTCTTCGATTCCGAAGTTCGAAACGTGGCTCCGAAAAACACTACGAACTTCGGAATCGGGACACTAGCCGGAAAGCAGGATCATATGCGCCTACCAACCATTGCCATCGCCACCGGCGACCCGGCCGGGATCGGCCCGGAAATTGCGCTGAAAGCGGCCCTCCACCCTCGTGTTGCCTCTTTATGCCGGCCGTTACTCGTGGGCGATCCCGCCGTCGTGCAAGCTCATGCTCGCAGCGCCGGACTTTCGTCGGAGTTTCATATCATCGCCAAGCCCGGCGAAGCCAAGTGGTCGACGGGCGCTGTCAACTTACTCGACGCTGGTGAGGGCAGCAACACGCCGTTGAAATTTGGCACTGTGGATGCCGCCTATGGCCGCGCTTCTCTGGCCAGTGCGCGACGCGCAATCCAGGCGGCGCTTGCCGGTGAGGTCGACGCCGTGGTCGCGGCGCCGCAGACCGAGCGTTCGATCGCCGCAGCCGGCATCACCT
>DATGJS010000158.1:0-2451 GCA_035295025.1 Bradyrhizobium sp. | reverse complement strand
CTGAGCAGGAACGGCACGCGCCATCCCCAGATCGGGAAGGCGCTGCCTGACAGGGCACTGAACGCCAGCACGGCGAGATTGGCGAGGAACAATCCGAACGGCACGCCGAATTGAGGCCATGACGCCACGAGGCCTCGGCTTTTGTTCCGCGACCATTCCATCGCGATCAACACCGAGCCGCCCCATTCGCCGCCGACGCCGATGCCCTGGATGACCCGCAGGATCGTCAGGATCACCGCGCCCCAGATGCCGATCGAGGAGTAAGTGGGCACGAAGGCGATCAGGAAGGTCGCAATACCCATGCACAGAAGCGTGGCGATCAGGGTCGCTTTGCGGCCGATCCGATCGCCGTAATGACCGAAGATCGCAGCGCCGATCGGGCGCCCGACAAAGCCGATGAAATAGGTGCCGAAGGCCGCCAATGTCGCGGTCAGCGCGTCCTCGTTGGGAAAATAGAGCTTTCCGAAAATCAGCCCGGCGGCGGTGCCATAGAGGAAGAAGTCATACCATTCGATGGCGGTGCCGATGGTCGAGGCGATCACCGCCTTGCGCAATTGCGCGCTATGGTCGGATTCGGACAATGTCCCGTGGGCGATTGCGACACTCATTGACATGCTTCCCCTGATTGGTTGTTTCCCTGCCCGGTTCTGCCCGGCTCGTTGGGAGCGATGCTACAGTCAGTGCGCGGCGACCGAAAGACTCAATCTCCACTGAGAGCACTATTGCTGCACCGCATGAAAGGCGGGGAAGAACCAACCATGACGCCCCCAGGGAGTTCCGCGGCGTTTCGAAGCACCGGGCGCGCCATCCTTCAATCAGACCCGAAAATGCTTGGAGAGCTTGAGGCCCTGCGCTTGATAATTCGAGCCGATGCGCTGGCCGTACATCGATTGCGGCCGCGCCAGCATTTTTTCGTACACCAGACGGCCGACGATCTGGCCATGTTCGAGAATGAACGGCACTTCGCGCGAGCGCACTTCGAGCACCGCGCGCGACCCCTTGCCGCCGGCGCCGGCATAGCCGAAGCCGGGGTCGAAGAAGCCCGCATAATGCACGCGGAATTCGCCGACCAGGGGATCGAACGGCACCATTTCGGCGGCATAATCCGGCGGCACCTGCACGGCTTCCTTTGAAGCGAGAATATAAAACTCGCCGGGATCGAGAATGAGACTGCCGTCGGGCCGCGCGGCGATCGCCTCCCAGAATTCGGCCGCCGCATAGCCGCCGCGGCGATCGATATCGACCACGCCGGTATGGCGCTTGGCACGGTAGCCGACAAACCCCTTGGCGTTCTCGCCGGAAAGATCGACGCTGAGCGCCACGCCATTGTTGAGATCGGCATTGTCGGCATCGACCAGCCGTTCCCGCGCGTGCAGCGCGTTGAGTTCATTGGCATTGAGGACCGCTTCTCCGGTGCGAAAGCGAACCTGCGAGAGCCGCGAGCCCTCGCGCAGCAGCACCGGAAACGTCTTCGGGCTGATCTCGGCGTAGAGCGGACCGTGATAACCGGCGCCGATCATGTCGAAGCGCCGCGTGCCGTCCGCGATCACCCGAGTGAAGACATCGAGCCGGCCCGTGGAGCTTTTGGGGTTGGCGGCGGCGACGATTTCGGCCGGCAGCGCCAGCGATTCCAACAGCGGCACGATATAGACGCAATTGGTTTCGAGCACCGCGCCGTCGGAAAGCGAGATTTCATGCAGCTTCAATTCGTCGATGCGCTCGGCCACGGTGGCGCCGGGGCCCGGCAGAAAACTCGCCCGCACCCGGTAGGCAATGTCGCCCAGACGCAGATCGAGGCTTGCCGGCTGGATCTGGCTCTCGACAAACGGATAGGCCGGCAGGATCAGGCCGGCATCGGCCATCGCCGCGATCATGCGGTCGGGCAAAATGCCATTGGCGGTCGGCAGCAGCGTGAAGCTCACGAGGGTGTCCTTGGATGACCCATTAAACGCTGAAAATAGAGCCTTTTATCGGGTTATCCGATGGCCGCCTTGACGGAAAGGGCGCGAGGGAATATCAGCATGACTTATCCCGTGGTGATTTGAGCCGGCCGGCTTGCAGCCACGTTAAATAAATCGCTAAACAGGCCGGGGACAATGTGATCCCGGCTCATGGTTTTTCCAGGCCGGTTTTTTTGTGACCGTTTTTGAGGAACGGTCATGACGGAGGTCACATGTCTGACAAGTCTGCCAAGTCCGCGTCTGCCACGCCCGCTTCCCCTGCCAAATACCGCCCCGAGACGCGGCTGGTTCATTCCGGAACCATCCGCTCGGAATTCGGCGAAACATCCGAGGCGCTGTTTCTCACCCAGGGCTATGTCTATGACAGCGCCGAACAATGCGAGGCGCGCTTCAAGGGCGAAGACCCTGGCTATATCTATTCGCGCTACTCCAACCCGACGATTTCGATGTTCGAGCGCCGCATGATCGAGCTCGAAGGCGCCGAGGCCGG
>DATGJS010000157.1:0-6605 GCA_035295025.1 Bradyrhizobium sp. | reverse complement strand
CAGCCACACCATGCGCAAGTGATCGCCGAAGGCGGCCGCCGAGGTCGCCGCCTCGCGATCGATGCGGCAGCGACGGCCCGCGGAAGCAGCGTCCGCAGCCGGGGCATCGATGCCGGTGCCGAGCGTGGCAAGCCCCAGCGCGCCCTCGATTTCGGCGGACACCGCCCACGAACCGTCGCCTTGATTGTCGGCGACATCCTCAAGGGTGGCGCGGCGCAAACCGCGGCCCGGCGACAAAAACGAGATCGCCTCGATGCAATTGGTTTTACCGGCACCATTCGGCCCGACCAGCGCCACCATATCGCCGCGCGTCGTCAGGCTCGCCGCTCGATAATTGCGGAAATGCGTCAGCGTCAGGCGATGAATGCGTGAGGCGGTCATGCGGAGGGGGTGGCGATCTTTCTTCCCTCACCCCTCGTGGGAAAGGGAAACAAGCCTGCGGCATGCAGGCAATCTCCTACACCCGCATCGGCATCAGCACGTAAAGCGCGTTCTTGGAATCCCGGTCCTGCACCAAGGTCGGAGAACCCGGATCGGCCAATTTCAGAACCGCGACCTCCCCCTCGATCTGGGCGGCGATGTCGAGCAGATAGCGCGAGTTGAACCCGATATCGAGCGGATCGGAAGCGTATTCGACTTCGAGTTCTTCCGTCGCACTCCCCGAATCCGGGTTCGTGACCGAAAGCACCAGCCGGCCCGCGGAGAGCGAGAGTTTCACCGCCCGCCCCCGTTCGCTGGAAATCGTCGAAACGCGATCGACCGCGGCCTCGAAATCTTTTTTGTCGACGATCAGTTCCTTGTCGTTGTTTTGCGGGATGACGCGGCCATAGTCCGGAAACGTACCGTCGATCAATTTCGAAGTCAGAACCACATCGCCGATCGCGAGGCGAATCTTGCCCTGCGACAGTTCGATTTTGACCTCGGCTTCATTGTCCTCGATCAAACGTTGCACTTCGCCGACGGTCTTGCGCGGCAAGATCACGCCCGGCATCCCGGCCGCGCCCTTCGGCAGGGGCAGATCGATCTGGGCCAACCGATGCCCGTCAGTCGCGACCGCGCGCAAGGTCGCGGCCTTGGCGCTGCCGGCGGCGTGCAGATAAATGCCGTTGAGATAATAACGGGTTTCTTCCGTCGAGATCGCAAATTGCGTCCGGTCGATCAGCCGCTTCACATCGGCGGCCGCAAGCGAGAAGGAATGCGCCATCTCGCCGGCGGCAAGATCGGGAAAATCATTTTCCGGCAATGTCTGCAAGGTGAAGCGCGAACGGCCGGCGCGGATCGCCAGCACCGAGCGGTCGCCGTCACCTTCCAGCACGATCTGCGCGCCGTCCGGCAGCTTGCGCACGATATCGTAGAACATATGCGCCGGCACGGTGGTCGAGCCGGCGGTTGAGGTTTCGGCCGGCAGGCTCTCGGTGATTTCCAGATCGAGATCGGTGGCCTTGAGCGACAACCGCGCGTTTTCGGCGCGAACCAACACATTGCCGAGAATCGGAATGGTGTTGCGCCGTTCGACCACGCGATGGACGTGGCCCAGCGATTTCAAAAGTTGCGCGCGTTCGACGGTAACCTTCATTGTCCTACCCGCCCGATCCTAGAGCATGATCCTAAAACATGATCCGAAAAAGTGGGAACCGGTTTTTCGAAAAGACCATGCGCAAATTACGAAAAACGAGACCACAATGCGCTTTCACCCCGAGCACATCATAATCGAAGATGGAAAAGCCGGGCGGCCCATAGGCGCACCACGGCGTTGGACCCGAAAGGCCGACCAAAGCCTTGAGGCTGACCCGTCCCGTTCGGGGGACCTCAAGGTGGCGCGGATGGGCTTCAAGCGCAAGGGAAGCCTCGCCCCGTTCCCCACGTTTTGGGGCTAATGCCCGCTTTCCGAAGTTCGCGATCCGCCGCCCTCCCGCATGGGGAAGACGGGGGAGCGGTCACTCGCTCTGCAATTGGCGCTTTAAGGATTCGACCTCTTCCGACAGCGAGACATCCTTGGTCACCAAGGCCTCGATCTTGCGCACGGCATGCAGGACGGTGGTGTGGTCACGCCCGCCGAAACGCCTGCCGATTTCAGGCAGCGAACGAAGGGTGAGGGTCTTGGCGAGGTACATCGCAACCTGCCGCGGACGGACCACATTCGCCGTGCGGCGCGACGACAACAGGTCGGAGCGGCTGACATTATATTGCCGGGCCACGACTTTCTGAATGTCCTCGATCTTGATGCGCTTGGGTTCCTGCGGACGGATCAGATCGCGGACCTCGCGCTCGGCCATCTCCAGCGTCACCGGCTGATTGTTGAGCTTGCTATGGGCCAATAGGCGGTTGACGGCGCCTTCGAGATCGCGGCCGTTATGGGTGATGGCCCGGGCGAGATAGTCCAGCACCTGCGCGGGCACGTCGAAACTGGCGTGATGGGCGCGGGCGGCGGCGACGCGCGACTTGAGAATGCCGAGCCGCAATTCCTCGCCGAGCGAGCCCATCTCCACGACCAGGCCGCCGGCCAAGCGCGAGCGCACGCGATCATCGAGGCTCTCAAGATCGGAGGGCGGACGGTCGGCCGCGATCACCACTTGGCGTCCGGCGTCGATCAGCGCGTTCAACGTGTGACAGAATTCGGCTTGGGTCGATTTGCCTTGCAAAAATTGCAGATCGTCGATGACAAGCACATCGATGCCGCGCAACGCTTCCTTGAAGGCCAGCGCCGTCTGCGTCTTCAACGCGGCGACGAAGCCATACATGAATTTCTCGGCCGTCAGATACAAGACTTTGCGCTCGTTCCCCGAATTGCCGGCCCAGGTCACCGCCTGCAACAGATGGGTTTTGCCCAGGCCGACACCGGCATGGATATAAAGCGGGTTGAACATCACGGGGTCGCCATGGCGACCTTCGGCCACCTGGCGCGCCGCCGCATGGGCCAGCGTATTGGACCGCCCGATGACAAAGCTCGCAAATGTCAGGCGCGGATCGAGCGGCGAGCCGCCGAGCGCATCATGACTGGCCGACACCGGCGCGGTCGCGGTGGCGCGCAATTCCACCGCCGGGCGGTTATCCGGCCGTTCCGGCCGACGCGCATCGAGGGAAGCGGCGGCATCCTTGGCCGGCACCACGCAACGCATCGGCGTGCGCACGGAAAGATCGATCCGATGCACTTCGGGCATCTCGGCCTGCCAGCAGGAAAGAACGCGCTCGGCATAATGCGCCTGGATCCAGCTTTTGAGGAAGCGAGTCGGAACGGAAAGACGAACGCTCTCCTCCTCGACGCTTTCCAGGTCCATGCGGGCAAACCAACTCGAGTAGACGTCCTCGCCCACGCTCGAGCGCAATCTGCCTTTCACACGCGACCAGCGATCTTGTTCGATATTTGTCATTTCGCGAAAACTTCTCTTGAAGGGTGTTTCTGTTGACGGTGAAGCTGCGCTACGCGTGCCGCACGCAGCCGGCCTTGCACGAAATCCGTTCAGCCAAAGGAAGGCCGCCCGGCGAAAACGCCGTCAGGCATGTCATCGGCTGGAGAGGAAAATCGTTAAGGCTAGAGCGTACTCGACGGTCTATCCGGAGTTCGCGCGGAAGGCCGGATACCGGCCCCCATAGCGCCCGATAAAATGTCATCCGCCAGAATGGCATCCGATAAACAATTGGATGCCGCCAAACTTGCACTCAATGCATTGCTTTTAAGAAATAACCTGGATGCGCCAGTTTCAATGATTGCGTAAGACATGATGCCTCCCCCTCTCGCCGCGACCAAGCACGACAAGTCGCCCGTCTAAATATTCTCAAATTCGATCGGCCGCGTCTAAATCTTGGAGATCGTCCCGTCGCTGCCGCTCGCTCCGCTCGCTTTACTCACGTTCACGCACGCTCGGCTTTCCTCCCTCGTTTGCCGGATTGTTCCACCGTTCGTATTTCTCTTATTGAGGCTGGCAAACCGCGAACGCCACCTTCGAGAAATTTCGACATGGAACCTCATTGCCCATATTGCTATGGGTCAACATCCGACATCGCTTGGAAAGCGTCGCTAACGCACACACCGCCGCCGATTTGCGCGTCCGCCCCGGGCCTTAATCCGCGCTGGTCTCAAGAACCGTGGGCGCTGCGAACGCTCTAATAGATACATCAAGCTTCATTTCTCGCAATGAAAATGATTCACCACATTCTCCAGCAAAGCGCGGCTTGGCGTTTCAACGATCGCCGCGGCGATCCGATATGGAACCGCAAGGTTTTGAATCTGCGCGCAGATTCGAAGCGCCGAGATGTCGTCACATTTCGTGCCGGACCGCCTCAAATAAGTTCATAAATTGTTTAAGATGAGCGGATCGAAAGCGAATTTTCAAACAACCCGTCCCCACTATGCCGATAAGTGACTACGCAAGCGCGTTTTTTTTTGCGCATCGAAACAGGGTAACCCCTTCGCGGTTCGGCGCTGGCGCATTTGCGGTTGCTGGCTTTTAAAAATTTACCGGCAAGCCGGCCGACGACCTCTCCGCCGGCCGGCGCGAGCGGCTTGGCTTTGAGGTTGGCCGCTTCGATCAGGCTTCGGATGCGATGCGCGCCGAAAAAAGGGCGGACAAAAACAAAAAGCCCGGCGGCATGCCGGGCTTTGTTTCGAACTTTGATTTTCGCCTGAGCTTATTTCGCCAGCTTTGCAATCTGATGCGTCAACCGCGAGACCTTGCGGCTCGCCGCATTCTTGTGAACGATATGGCGCTGCGCGGCCTTCATGAGCTCGGGCTCGGCGCTCACCATCGCCTTGAGCGCCGCGGCGCGGTCGCCGCGCTTGATCGCCTCTTCGACGGTGCGCACTGAGCCGCGCATCTCGGTCCGGCGCGATTTGTTGATGAGGGTGCGGCGGGCGATCTTGCGCGTCGCCTTTTTGGCGGAGGTCGTATTGGCCATGTTCTCAAATGTCCTTCGGCAGCGACCGATCACGGTCAGGCCTTACACGAGGCCACGCTTCGCCTGATCGTCGCTGATTATGTTTCGGGTGCTCCATCGAGAATGCCATGCCCTAAGCCGGCTTCCGCGGCCGAGATTTACAGCTATTCCCAAAGAACATCGGCGGCGGGATCGCACCCACCGCCATTAGGGCCTCTTATAAGTGCCCCTCTATTCAGCGTCAACGCCTTCGGGAGCGGCCCGCAGCCACGTTTTCAGCCCTTAAGCTGGGCCTTAAAGCGCTGACATGGTTGAATTTCCAAAACCCCGCCATTAATGCCTAAGCAGGATGGGATTGGGCTAAAACCGCGATGACGCGTTAACGGGCGTGTTTGACGACAGACCTCAAGGGTAAAGCATGATCCGGGGATTTTTCCGTCTGATGGGCTTATTGCTCCTGGCCGGCGGGTTCGTCTTCATGGTGTATGACGGCGCCCGCTTTGTGGCCGACAATGCGCTGCGCTTTACCCGGTTCGGCCAATTCTGGAACGACGTCCATCAGTCGAGTCAGCAGGCGTTCCATGCCTGGGTGGAAACCGTCTCGCCTTGGCTCTGGAACCACGTCGTCCGGCTGATCCTCGATCAGCCGGTCTTTGCCGTGATGGCGGTGCTCGGGATTTTACTGATGCTATTGTTCCGTCCCAAAAAGCCGTTGATCGGCTATGCCAGAGATTAACAACCAAGGAGGGTCACCCCATGTTGTTCATGCGCAAGACCACGACACTGCCGAGTGCGGCCGAGGCGCTGCCCGGACGCGCGGCCCCGATTCCGACCGCGAAACGGCACTTCATCAATGGCCATTCCTTGCATACGCCTTATCCCGCGGGGCTGGAACAAGCGGTTTTCGCGCTCGGTTGCTTCTGGGGCGCGGAGCGCAAATTTTGGCAACTTGGCGAGGGCATCCATGTCACCGCCGTGGGCTATGCCGGCGGCCACACCCAAAATCCCACTTATGAAGAAGTCTGTTCGGGCCGCACCGGCCACACCGAAGTGGTGCTGGTGGTGTTCGATCCCGCGAAAATTTCCTTTGCCCGGCTTTTGAAGACGTTCTGGGAAAGCCACGACCCGACCCAAGGCATGCGTCAGGGCAACGATGTCGGCACGCAATATCGTTCCGCGATCTATACGACGAGCGACGTCCAGCGCGAGGCGGCCCTCGCCGCCAAGGCTGCCTATCAAAAGGCGCTCGCCGCCAAGGGCCTCGGCGCGATCACGACCGAAATCGCCCCCGCCGGCGCGTTCTATTTCGCGGAGGATTATCATCAGCAATATCTGGCCAAGAATCCGGCCGGCTATTGCGGACTCGGTGGAACCGGCGTGGCGTGTCCGCTGCCGACGGGCGTCCCGGCCTGATCGCAAGAGGGATAAGCAAGGCGCACACCTTCCGCATCATCAGCAGCCAACCAACGGTTTGTTAACCATAAAGGGGGCAAGACTAAAGCCATTTCGCAAGAGGCAAGAAGGATGGCTTTGGTGCGGCTCGCACGCGCTTTTCTATCGCCGATCACGGCCGCTATGGCCGTGTTGACGCTTGCGGGCTGCATGCAGACGGCAACGCCGGTCGCGATGGGGCCGCGCAACGACCTCGACGCCATGGCCTATGGTGGCGCGGCTTCTTATCCGGCTTATCCAGCACAGGCTTATTCAACGCCGATGGCCACGGATTCCTC
>DATGJS010000156.1:0-5243 GCA_035295025.1 Bradyrhizobium sp. | reverse complement strand
CGCAACTACCCGCTTCCGAAGATCCAAAGAATAAGGCTTGCCCATCCATGCTGGCCTCCAGCCCAGCCAGCATGGTGAATCAGAAATGCCCTGATTTGGGAATCCCAAATCGATTCAAGTTAACTTCATCCCGCTTTAGTGGAGTTTTAGATTTGACATTCGCTTATTGAATTCGCGGCCACGGGGAGCGAATGTCAAATCTACTCCACTAGCCCCAGCACGCGCGCGGCATTACCGCCCGCGATCTGCGCGAGCATCGTCTCATCCATCCCGTGGACGCCCGCGACGTGTCCGACCGGATTGAATTCAGCCATGTCGAACGGATAATCGGTGCCCATCAGGATGCGGTCGGGTCCGAACACGTCGATCAGATAAGCGAGCTGGTGATAGCTGAAGACGACGGTGTCGAGATAAACCTGCCGCAGATAGGTGGTTGGCGGCAGCGGCAAATCGCCGTGCGAGTCCTGCCGCGCGCCCCAGGCATGATCGATGCGGCCGGAATAACCCGGCAGATACCCGCCACCATGCACGGCCATCAGCTTCAGATCGGGGAAGCGGGCGAGCGTGCCCGAGAAAATCAAATTGTGAAGCGCAAGTGTGGTGTCGAGTGGGTTGCCGAGCACATTGTTGAAATAAAAATGGGTCAGGCGCTCGCCATGCGTGAAGCCGTTCGGATGCATCATGATAAAAGCGCCGAGCTGTTCGGCGCGGGCGAAGAAGGGACGGAACTTCGGGTCGGACAATTCCTGGCCATCGACATTGGTCAGGATTTCGACACCTTTTAATTTCAAATCCTTCATCACATAATTGAGCTCACGCACTGCCAGTTCCGGTTCTTGCAGCGTGACGACCCCGAGTCCGACAAACCGGTCGGGCTTGCGCGCGCAATATTCCGCGACACCGTCATTGGCCAGCCGATGCGCCTGTTCGGCGATTTTCGGATCGACCGAATAGTAGCATTGCGGCGGTGCGGGAGCGACGACTTGAACGTCGATGCCCATTTTGTCGAGGTCGAACAGACGACGGTCGAGGGCCGTCATCACCTCGGTGATGTCTTTCTCTTGTTGCGCATTGATCTCTCGGGTAGCGGCGTCGGCAAAGTGAGCCAGAGGTATCCGGCGGAGATCGACATGCGGCTGGGCGAGCTTGGCGGCGGCGGGCACGACGATGTGGGCGTGAATGTCGATCGTCACAGAGGAGGGGCGCCGCGCGGTGCCGTCGGCGTCGTGAATGCGAGCGGCGGTGCGGCCATAACGATTCTTTCGATCGATCATTTGAAATTTCTCTGCTGTTGCGTGGATGAATCAGAATGGAGAGATCGGTGCCTTACTTTCAAGACTTCGCGGCCAGCGCTTGGCGTCGCGTCCAGCGGACGGAGATCGTGGTGGCATCCGCCTCGCCGAGCCCCGCCGCTTCGGCTTCCTCAAAGCAGGCCAGCGCGCTTTTCGCAACCGGCAGTTCGACATGGTGGGAGGCGGCAAATTGCACGGCAGTCGCAAGGTCTTTCTTGGCGGCCGTAATCCCGAAAGCCGTCTCTCCGAGCGGGGCGCCGCCGAGAATTTTAGCGATGATCGCGCCGCGGCCTTTCATGGCGGCGGGTGCCCCGGCGGTGTCGGATAAAATGTCGATCAGGCGATCCGGCGGCAGATGAAGCGATTTGCAGATGGTCAAGGCTTCGCCAAGCGCTTGCCAATAGACCAGTAGCGGCAGATTGACCGCCAGTTTAAGGGTCGCGCCCGCGCCCAACGGCCCGACATGTTCGATCCGGCGGCACAATTGGCCGAGAAGCGGCCTGGCGCGCGCGACATCGGCGTCCGCGCCGCCGACAAGGCCGAACAATTTGCCTTCCTTCGCGGGGACCTTGCTGCCGCCGACCGGGCATTCGACAAAGGCCGCGCCGAGCTTTATCGCTTCTCTCCCAACCGATACCATCGTCTCGGGGCTGATCGTGCTCATGTCGATTACGAGTTTGTCACGCAGGTTGGTCTTCAACAGGCCGTTATTGCCGCGGTAAACGGCTTCGGTCGCCTCGTCGTTCAAAAGCATCACGACGATCACCTCGCAGTCTTCGACGAGCGCCATCGGCGATGTATGGGCCTTGGCGCCGGCGTCCACCAGCGGCTTGGTCTTTGCGGCGTCGCGATTCCACACCGCAACCTCGTGCCCGACCGCGATCAAACGCTCCGCGATCGAAGCGCCCATTCTTCCCGTTCCGCAAACGCCGATTTTCATTTTCTTTTCCTTATTGAGCGATGGATTATTGGTGTGCGTGATAGACGCCGAGATGCTGCGCGATCACGCCGTCATCGTTGAGGATCCCCACGGCTTCGCCGGCAAAGACGCATCGGCCGGTATTGAGGATGACCGCCTGATCGGCCACATCGAGCGCGAGCTGCCGATTCTGCTCGACCAAAACGATGGACTGGCCTTCTTCCTTCAGCCGCTTGATGGTGCGGCCGACTTCCGCGACGATCAAGGGCGCAAGGCCCTCTGACGGTTCGTCGAGCAAAAGCACACGGGGATTTCCCATCAGCGCGCGGCCGATTGCAAGCATTTGCTGCTCGCCGCCGGATAGCGTGCCGGCAAATTGCGCATGACGCTCCTGCAAGCGTGGAAACAGATCGAAGATACGTTCGATGCTCCATGGCTTGCTGGCGCTGCGTTCTCGTTGCCGCGCCACGATCAGGTTTTCGCGCACCGTGAGGGAAGGAAAGACCCGCCGTCCCTGCGGGACCAGGCCGATGCCGAGCCTGGAAATGCGCTCGGGACTCAGCCCGCCGATGGCCTCGCCAAACAGGTGGATGTCGCCTTGCTTTGGCGTCAGAAATCCGACGATCGTGGAGATGCAGGTGGTCTTTCCCGCGCCGTTGCGCCCGAGCAGTGCCAGCACGCTGCCTTCCCGCAAGGAAAAGCCGACGCCATGCAGAATATGGCTGTCGCCATAAAAGGCGTGCACGTCGCTCAAGCGGAGAGCTTCAGGTGCCAAGGTAGACCTCACGCGTTCGCTCATCCGAAATCACCGCGTCGCGTTCGCCATCGACAATCACGCGTCCATAATTGAGTAGGGTAACGGTCTCGGCGAGATCGAGCGCGGTATCCATGTCGTGCTCGATCATGATCACCGTCGTCTGTCTTGGAATCGAGGCGATCAGGGACTTCACGGTCGTTCGTTCGCTGTTGGAAAGGCCCGCCAGCGGCTCGTCCAAAAGCAACACGCGCGGTTTCTGCGCCAGCGCCATCGCAAGCTCGACCCGGCGCTTTTCGCCATAGGCGATGTCCGATACGGGGTGGCCGGCCAGATGCAGGAGGCCGACGGTATCCAGGACGCGGCGTGCCTCCACTGCCAGACCGCGATACGATGACAATGGCCGCCACATCTGCCAGCGCGAGGGAAGCAGGCCTAACAGGCCGAGCGTCACATTGTGTTCCAGGGTATCGCCGGTAAACAGCGTGATGATCTGATAAGTGCGCGACAGGCCCCGATGTGCGCGCCGGTACGGCGCGAGCATCGTGACGTCTTCGCCGAACAGTTTGATCCGCCCTGAATTCGGCCGCATGTCGCCGCTGATCTGATTGAACAGCGTGGTCTTACCGGCCCCGTTGGGACCGATAATCAAACGTCGCTCGCCCGGCCTGATCGACAAGGACACGTCTTGCGTGACCTTCAGGCCGCCAAAGGCTTTGTTCAGGCCGATAATTTCAAGGGCGTGATCCGGCGGCGATATCGTCATGACGAGCGTCCCCGCAAACGCGACGCGAGCGCGCTCAAGCCAGGAACGATGCCGCTCGGCATCACGAGCACGATGAAAAGGAAAACCAGGCCTAAAAGCATGTTCCAGCGCTCGACATAGGCCGAGGCGTAGTTTTTCAACAGCAGGACGAGCGCGGCACCGACGGCCGGACCGCTCAGCGTGCCGGATCCTCCCGCGATCACCCCTAACAGCGCCTCGGCAGAGCTCGTGGTCGAAAGCGAAGTCGGGTGGATATATTTGTTGTAGTAAACATAAAGCAGCCCCGCGACGCCGCCCCAGAATCCGGCATAGATGAAGGTGATCCAGCGGATCATCCAGGGATTGAAGCCGAGCGCCGCCATCCGGCGCGGCTGGTCGCGGACGCCTTTCAAAGACGAACCGAAGGAAGACGAGACGAAGATCGACATCATCAGGAAAGCGAACGCGGTCACAATCAGCGTGAACCAGTAGAACGCAACGGCGCTGTCGAGCGACAGGCCGAACGGCATGGGCCGCGTTAACCCGGCGATGCCGTTGTCACCGTTGGTCACGCCAGACATGCGATAGGCAAGCCCCCATAACACCTGCGACAATGCAAGCGTGATCATGAGAAAGCCAAGGCCGGTGGCGCGCAGCGCAATCACGCCAAAGAACGCCGCCATCGCGACCGTTCCGAGAATTGAGATCAGCGCGGCGGTGCCATGGTCAAATCCGTAACGGCTGGTCAAGAGCGCGGAGAGATAGGCGGCTACTCCCAGATAAGAGGCGTGCCCGAGCGAGGTCATGCCGCCGAAACCGACCAGCAAATTCAGGCTGAGTGCGAAGATCGCCGCGATCAGGATCTGGCTTGCGAGATTGATATAAAAATCGCCCGTCAGCCATGGCAGCAGGAGAAGCAAGGCGGCAAGAAAGGCGCTTACAACCCACTTCATGCAACGACGCGCCCAAACAGGCCCTGCGGGCGGAACGCAATGACGAAGATCATCGGCAAGAACAGGATGATATAGGCCAGCTCCGGAAACAATGCGGTGCCGAAGGTGTAGATAAAACCGATGATGAAACTGCCGATGAAAGCGCCGAACAGGCTACCGATGCCGCCGAGAATGACCACGATCAGCGCCAGCGGCAGCATATCGGCGTCCAGTCCAGGATAGGCGGAGAGAATCGGCCCGCCCAGCACACCGCCCGCACCGGCAATGCCCGCGCCGAGGCAAAACACGACCGTGAAAAGGCGTGAGACGGGAATGCCGATCGCGCGCGCCATCTGACGATCGTCGACCCCGGCGCGGATCATCGCCCCCAGCCGCGTGCGGTCGATCAGGACATAAAGCGCGACCGCCGCCACGATCGCGCATCCGACCAGCGCCAATCGATAAGTCGGAAACGCGAAGCCGAACAGGTGGGTTGGGGCCTGGAGATTATGCGGCGTCGGCACCGGAATAGAATCTCCGCCCCACAGCACCAGGCAGGTATCTGAAATGATGAAGGACATGCCGAGCGTCACCAGCACCT
>DATGJS010000155.1:0-9963 GCA_035295025.1 Bradyrhizobium sp. | reverse complement strand
GGCGCCGCCGGTATTTTGCAAATCGGCGCCGGCGCAGAAGGCCTTCTCGCCCGCGCCGGTCAGCACGATGACGCGCACGTCCGCATCATCATGCGCCGCGCGGTAGCCGCTTGCGATGCCGGCAATGACATCCACATTGATGGCATTGCGTTTCTCGGGGCGGTTGATGGTGATGTGAAGCGCGGCTCCCCGCTTGTTGATGAGAACACTGGTGTTGTCGGTCATTGGCTATGCTCTCCCGTCATTGCAAACGACAGCGAAGCAATCCAGACTCCTGTCGCTTCGTCATTCCGGGGCGCGCGTGAAACGAGCGAACCCGGAATCTCGAGATTCCGGGTCTGGTCCTTCGGACCATGCCGGAATGACGGTAAAATTAATTTAGCCTGAGGCATATCTAAACCCTAAACAGCCGCGCATAGCGTGTCTTGATCTCGTCGGTCATTTTCTCGACGCCGGCCGCGTCCTCTCGCATCAATTTGATGTCGGAAATTTTGCGGCGGCCCGGTTTCGGCGTCACTTGCGGATGGGCCGAATATTGCGCGGTGAAGTCGGTGAAGAATTGCTGGGTTTGCCGCGTGTGCAGCCAGGCCTGGAACAGCCGTGCGGCGTTCGGATGCGGCGCGGTTGCGAAAATCCCAGTCGGGCCGGAAATGGTCGGCGTCCCCTCGGCCGGATAGAGCGGCTCGACCGGCTGGCCGGCCTCTTTCAAGAGCACGACATTATAGTCGTTGCCGTCGGCCATGATGGCGCGTTCGCCAAGCGCCAATTTCTTCGGCGGGTCGGTCGAGGACTGCACTTGCATCACGCGTTGCTTCGATAGTTTCTCCAGATAATCCCAGCCGAGTTCGCGAACCAATTGAAACGTCGCGGTCATGATGGTGCCGCTATAGGCGGGGTGTCCCTTGACCATCTTGCCGGCCCATTTCGGATCAAGCAGGTCGGCAAAGCTCGACGGCGCTTCGGAAGGTTTGACGAGATTGGTGTTGTAGGCGAGCGACGAAAGCCAGATCCGCGATGTCGCAAAAAGACCGTCGGCGTCGCGATAGGCCATTGGAAAATATTGCGCCACCTCTTCAGGGACGAACGGCGCCAGCCAGCCGTTTCGTTTCCAGACGATGAAATGCGAGGCGTCGGCGCTCGTGATCACGTCGGCGGCGCGGATGTTGGATGCGAATTCCTGCTCGATGCGTTGAAACAGCCGTTCTGAGCCCGAGCGTTCGATCTGCACCTCGACGCCGGGATATTGCGCCTCGAAGGTTTTGCCGAGCTTTTCGCCCACGGGCAGATCCATGGCCGAATAGAGAATGATTTTGCCCTCTCTGCGCGCCGCTTCGATCAGTTGCGGCGTGATCGCGGTTGGCTCGGGCGCGGCCGCCTTGAGCGGGGCGGCAAACACCGCGAGTCCGAGCGCGGCTGACCCCTTGATGGCCTCGCGCCTGGACAATCCTCGCCGCATCGCGCCCTCGATTACCGGCTCAGCGCCCGGCAACGCTCGGCCGGCAATGTCAGCCAGACCTCGGTGCCGCTCGCGATGACGCTTTGTGGCGCGGCAATGACGCGCAACGCCGTCCCGTCGGAGGTCTCCACCATATAATCGCGGTTGGCGCCGAGAAACACCTGCCGGGTGACGGTCGCCTTGACGACGTTGTCGGAAGCTTGCGGCATCTTCGTCGAAATCTGGATGTCGTGCTGGCGGATCGCGACCGCGGCGCTCTGATCGGCCGTGAGGCTTGCGCCCACCACGCGCAACGTCGCGCCGGAAAACGCAATGTGGTTCGCATCGTGCGCGGTGCCCTTGATCACATTGCTGGAGCCGATGAAGCGCGCGACAAATTCCGATTGCGGCCGGTCGTAAATGTCTTCCGGCGTGCCAAGCTGATCGATCTTGCCGCCATTCATGACCGCGATCAGATCGGCGGTCGTCATCGCTTCGGATTGATCGTGGGTGACGTAAACGGTCGTATAACGGTATTCGTCATGCAGCCTTCGAATCTCAAAGCGCATTTCCTCGCGCAAATTGGCGTCGAGGTTGGAGAGCGGCTCGTCGAGCAGCAAGGTTTGCGGCTCGACGACGAGTGCCCGCGCCAGCGCCACGCGCTGTTGTTGTCCGCCGGACAATTCGCCGGGATAGCGCTGCGCCAGGGCTTCAAGCTTGGTGGTTTCGAGGATGGCTTTGAGTTTTTTGGCGATGGTGTCGCGGTCCATTTTCCGCAACCGCAAACCATAAACGATGTTTTCGGCGACCGTCATATGCGGCCACAGCGCGTAGCTCTGGAAGATCATCGACATGTTGCGCTGCTCCGGCGGCAGCGTGCGCGGCCGCGATGAGACCAGGCGGTCGCCGACGCGGATTTCACCGTCGCTGGGCTCCAGGAAGCCCGCGATCAGCCGCAGCGTCGTGGTTTTGCCGCAGCCCGAGGGACCGAGAAGGCAGATCAACTGCCCATGGTCGATCCGCAGCGAGACATTATCGACGACCGTCACCGACCCAAATCGCTTGGTGAGATCACGCAATTCAACCGACGCCAATCGTCTTACTCCCCGTCTCTCTCGTCCATTCCACCCGCGAGATCGCCGCCCGCGGCGAAAACCTGACGGTGATGCTTCCCGTATTACAGAAGATAGGCGCTGCGCCGCAGCCGGCTCTTAATTTATCGCCAGATCAATATAAGCACGAATGATGGGGCGCCGAAAAGCCTGGATGGGCAGGATTGATCGCCGATACATTTAATGATAGAAAAAATCATTCAATACTACCAAAGCGGGATATGGCCATGAAAAAACTGCTTCTTGCATTCTGTGTCTTGATTGGGTTCTCCGGGGCTGGGTTTGCGGATCCACTGACCGCGCCGTCGCTCTGGCGAAACCAGCGGGGATCCGAACTTAGAATTACGGCGGTAGGCAACAATGGAAGTCTTCGCGGCACGTTCACGAATTACGCGCCGGGTTATCAGTGCCAGGGTATTCCATACCCCATCGTTGGAACGACCAGCCCCGGGCCGACCACGTTTACCGTCAATTTCGTGCAATGCCGGACGGTGACAAAGTGGAACGGCACGGCTTCCGGTTTCGGCATGCCGACCGAATGGGTGCTTTACTATAACGGACAGACCCAGACGGGCAGCGATTTCTTTTTTCGGGTGAATTGAAGCCGCGCGCGTTGCGATCAAAATCGCCGGCGTGAGTCAACGCATTCGAGCTTCACGCCGGCACGTTTCACGCCGGGACATTGTCGCCGAGCCAACCGATCGCGGCCTCGACGCCGCCCTTGCCATGGGGAATGTCGAGCGCCTGAAGCGCGACTTCGACCACCCCGAGCGTGCCGAGAATCATCGGGGCATTGATATGGCCCATATGAGCGATCCGGAATGCCCGGCCGGTCAATTCGCCGATTCCGACCCCGAGCACCACGCCGCATTTTTCCTTGCAATAGCGCGAAAGCGCGGCCGGGGCGTGGCCATTGGCCATTAAAATCGTCGTAACCGTATCGGATCGCTCTCCGGCCTCGGCGATATTGAAGCTGAGCACCTGCCCTTCCGCCCAGACCGACACCGCCGCGCGCACCGCCGCGGCGAGCAGCCGATGGCGCAGGAAAACGTTTTCGATTCCTTCGGCGTCGATCATGTCGATCGCCTGGCGCAAGGCGAACAACAGATGGATCGGCGCGGTCCCGCCATATTTGCGGTAATGCTCCGCGCCCTCGCGCTCGGTCCAGTCCCAATAGGGGGTTCGCAGGTTCGCGCGTCTGTGCACGTCCTGGGCGCGATCGTTGACGGCGCAGAAGGCAAGACCGGGCGGCGTCATCAGGCCCTTTTGCGAGCCCGACATCGCGACATCGATGCCCCAGGCGTCCATCTCGAACGGCATGCAGCCGAGCGAGGCCACGGTATCGACCAGAAACAACGCGGGGTGGCCGGTCGATCGAATCGCTTTGCCGATGGCCTCGATGTCGTTGAAAGCGCCGGACGCGGTATCGACCTGAACGGCGAGAATCGCCTTGATCTTGTGCTCCTTATCCTGCCGCAGCCGTGCCTCGACTTCGGCCGCGCGCACGGCGCGGCGCCAGTCGCCCTTGAGCACTTCGACCTCGGCGCCCATCGCGGCCGCCGCATTGCCCCAACCGATGGCAAACCGGCCGCTCTCCAACACCAGAACCTTGTCGCCCTTCGACAGCACATTGCTGAGCACCGCTTCCCAGGCGCCATGGCCGTTGGCGATATAGATGTAGGATTTGCCTTTGGTGGCGAACAGGCGGGAAAGATCGCGCATCAGCCCGTCGGACAATTGCACCATCTCTTCGGAATAGATGTCGAGCGCCGGGCGATGCATCGCCCGCAAGACCTCGTCGGGCATGGTGGTGGGGCCGGGGAGCGCCAGGAATTCCCGGCCCGCGCGAACGACCATGTTGTGCTTCCTCTCGAAAGGTTTTGCGGCCTCTGGTGCCCACTTTGCGAAGTTCGAAACGTTGCTCCGCGAAATGCTACGAACGTCGGAATCGCGGCACCAGGAATGCAGGGAAATGGCGGGAAATTCAAGCGAGGACGGGATGATATCAGAGGAAGGCTGTCATGCGTGCCCGATTGCAGGGGCGCATTTAGATGCCCGTTAACGGTCCGCTAAGCCAGATCGTGCCGGGCGATGCGTCATCGTCTCGTTTCGCGACAGCCGGCGGCTTCGGCCTCATCGACCGAGCAGAACCAGCGTGTGCCCTTGCTGATCTTCATCTCGATCTTCGCATACCATCGGCTGGTCGGCTTATGGTAGATGCATTCGCCGGCGCGATTGACATTGCCCTTGATGTTGCATTCCGGCGAAGGGGCGACCGATCCCGAGGCCGACGCCAAAAGGACGGCGTGGGCGTTCTCGGGCAGCCTGGCACTCCCGAGAATGGCGCTCTTCTTGTTGCGCACGTGCCAGTCCCAGGGCGCGATGAAGGCACCCTGCCACAGGCCGGCCTTGGCCTCGCGCGCGGCTTTCTCGTCCCCGTCATAATCATGCGAAAACCGCACATAGGACAGCGCCCAGCCATTGCGCACCATCCATTTCTGGATGTCCTCGCCATCGACCTCGCAGCGCGCCACGCTGCGGCCGCGCCGGTCGGTGGTTTGGCGGTCGGCCGCCTGACGCAGATGACAGGTCCAGTTCTTGTTGTCGGCATGTTTGATGAGCTCGTCGCGCGCCGCCATGCCGCAAGCCCAGCGTTCGCCCTTGGCGTCGAGACAAAGCTGATCGATCGATGGCGCGTCGATCCCGCCTAGCCTGATTCGGCTGGCGCCGATCTGGATAAGGTGGCCCTCGCGAATCCTCGCGGTCCCGACGATATCGGCGGCTTGCGCCAGCGTCGGCGGCAACAAGGTCATCATGGCAAGCAGGAATTTCAGGCGCATGGCAACGACCGATGTAATAAAATGAAATGGTACTGCAACCGCGGCGGATTCAAAGTCGAATATTCAACTTAACGCCATAGTTTTGGTTTCCGCCGGGGTCATGCGAGCGGGGCGAGGGAGAAGCTCAGCTCTCTTGCAACAGCGCCTTGCGCGCCAGCGACAGGCCCATCAACACAAAGGCCGAGGTCACTTCCACCCCGCCGACCAGAATACGGGTCGGCGTTTTCATCTTGTTCCACTCATAGGCCTTGAAGGGCCCAAGCCTGCCGCCCTCGCCGAAATGGTGGACGATGCAATGCAGGGCCGGCGTGAAGCTCGAACGTGGGGCCTTAAGATGCCCGAGCGCCATCAACGCCAGCGCCGCGTCGAAGGCGTTCATTTCATGGGCGATCAGTGTGCCCTGCACATAGTCCAGCACCTTTTCGCGAATAAAGGCAAAGGCGAGGGTAGGGTCGATCGCTTGTTGCGCCTCGGAAGGCAGCGCCGCAAATGCCGTGTAGCAACGGCCGAAATAGGCGCAATAAAGCTCCGGCAGATAATAGATATGGGAGCGCGGATCGGCGAAGGCGCCGCTCGCGACAAGGCGCCGCTGAAAGCCGATAATGCCGCGCAACAGGCCGAGCCGCTCGGGCGTCTGTAGAATTTGCCAGCGGGTAAGATTGCGGAAACTCGCTTCGAGAACGTCGAGATTGAGCGTCGGGTCGAGGTCGTTGCCATAGGGCTGTTCGCCGTCGAGATTGTCGATCCAGGTGACGAGGCCTCCGTCATAGTCGATGTGGCCGTTGATCGGCACCGTCACCTTCGGCGCGTTGGCTCCGCTTTTGACTTGATAGCCGGCGTAGAAGTCGGGGAGCGGCTGATCGAGGATTGTGTCGTTCGAGCCCGCTTGTGTCGCGGCGGAAAAGGCGCATGCCGTGGTATCGCAATCCGGCACGTAAATGCCAAAGCCGAGATTTTGTTTGATCTCGGCGAAGAACCGCGAAAAGCGGGGATGCGGCGCCGGCGCGATCGCGGTGACGACATCGAAGGCGCGCCCGTCATGGCTGGCGACCCGCTCCCGGCTCGGGCCGAGGCAAAAATCCGTCATGGCGGATATCGCGCGCCGCGCCGTGGTGGTCTCCGCGGCCGAGGCCAGGCCGGTTTCGACGAAACTCAACAGCGATTCGATATAGAACGCGTCGTAATAGGCCGAGCGATGACGAACTTGCATCGGTTGCCACATCGGCTCGGCGATGCCTTTCCAAGCGGGATTGATCAAGTCGCGCGCCGGCGAGCGGGCGATGAAAACCCGCGCCAGATTGAACAACAGGGTCGAGTTCTTGTAGCCGCGCGCGTTCAGCCCGGTGAGCGCCATCAGGAATTCGCGGCCACCCAGGTCAGGATCGCCGATCAAGTTGAAGGCCGCATAGGCCGGGATGAATCCATTTTTTTCAAAAGATCGCAACAGATGCGCCCCGCAGGCGCGGATCACGTGATCGATCTCGGATAGCCTCACCGCATCCCGCTTCCAGGGGCCGGCTGGTCCGGGCTCGGGATGACGCAGCCGAAGCGTATCGAGCAGCGCCGCCACCGGGGCCCCGATCGCGTCCCAATCCGGCATCTCATCGTCGCGGGCGGCGACCAAGGCTTCTTGTAAAGCACTCAGCCGCGATTGGTCTTTCAGTTCGGCCAATCCAGCGCGGCGCAACAGCGGCCGCAAGGCCGGATTGCCGAGCGCCGTCCGGTAGAATTGGGCGAGATGCGGATTGCCGCCTGCGCCATTGAGCAGAATCGGATCGCAGACATCGTAAATCGATGGGCCGTCCTTTGGGGCCGTCAGCGCGCGGTAGGCGGCTCCGGCGACTTCAACAAACGCCATGAAATTTTCTTTCTGCCGCGGGTTTGATCCCGCGTTCTCCCAAGGGACCGCTTTTCACTTTTCGGCCAGTTTCTCCCCAGACGTGCGATTGGATCGAAAATGGTACGAAAGATACAGTAATTTCAAGGCAATAGTGATTGAAGGCACAGCTTTTTAGGCGAGTCCTTAAGGTGCTAAATGCCAGGGAACCCGGCGGACAGCCCTTGCATCGTTAACGGAAAAGAGGGTTGCGCGGTGGGAACCAAGCGGGTTAAGGCGGGTTAAGACTTGGTTTGCTGCGATGCCGCAAATTGAGCATAATTGAACGGCAAACGGCCCTCACCCCGAGAAACCAAACCAAATGTTGGCGCGACTAACCCCGCGCGCTGGATCGTGATTGCGAATGAGAGTTGCGATGTTTTTGAGTCCCGGCCGCTTCCGACGTTCGATCGCGATTGCCGCGGCCTTGGCCGGTACGGTGTCGCTGGCGATCGGCGCGCATGCGGCCCTCAACAAGCGGGCGCTGGACGCCGCCAGGACGGCCGCGGCCGAGCAGGCCCTAAGCGCCGCCAAGGCCCCCTCACGAATCGCGCTCGTCATCGGCAACAGCCATTATCCCGATGCCAACGCGCCGCTCGCCCAGCCGGTCAATGACGCGCGGGCGTTGACGTCGGCGCTGCGTCACGAAGGCTTTGACGTCGATGTCGTGGAAGATGCCACCCGTGACGACATGAACCGCGCGGTGGCGCGTTTGAAATCCAAGGTTCGCCCCGACTCGGTGGTGATGTTGTTTTTCGGCGGCTATGGCATTCAGGTCGGCCGCGAGAGTTTCATGATCCCGGTCGATGCCGCGATCTGGAAAGAGGCCGATGTCCGCCGCGACGGCGTCAGCGTCGAATCCTTTCTCGACGCGATCAAGGATTTTGGCGCCTGCGCCAAGCTCATGGTGCTCGATGCGTCGCGCCGCAATCCCTATGAACGCCGCTTCCGCTCCTTTTCCCATGGTCTGGCGCCGATCAGCGCGCCCGATAACGCCCTGATCCTGACCTCGGCCTCGCCGGGCGCGGTGGCGGATGATTCCGCGGGCGCCAATTCGGTGTTGGTCACCGAGCTCTTGTCCAATCTCAACACCTGGCCGGCCGATCAAGCTCCCGCCGCGGAAGCGATCTTCCACAAGACGCGCCTTGCGATCTCGCGCGCTTCCGATGGCGCCCAGGTGCCGTCGGTGTCCTCCTCGCTCTTGGAAGACATTCGCTTCACTGCCAGGGCGGGAAGCTAAGCTCTTTAATCATCCCAGCCTTCCATACATGACGAGAAAGCCCTACCGCGCTTCCACATTCGCGGTGATCGGCCGCACCGCATCGCCTTCGCGCAATAGCGCGCCAGCGCGGGCCACGACGATCTCGCCCTCGACAAGTCCCTCGCGGATTTCGATCTGGCCGCCCGACATCAGCCCGACCTCGACCCGCTTGGTTTCGATACGGCCACGCCGCACCACCTGCACCACGGTGCCACCCGAGCCATAGAGCACGGCGGTGAGCGGCACCGACACGCCGCAGCTTTGGCCGGTCGTGATCACCGCGCGCGCCGAGGCATTGACGAAAAGTCGGCGGTTGGTGGTGATGCCGACGAGCACTTGGCCGAGCTGGCTGTTGGGCTCGACGGTGGCGGAAACGTGGCGCACCTTGCCCTCGACGTCGCCCGCGCCGACGATTTTGATGCGCGCCGTTTGGGTGACGCTCAGCTTCGGCAAATCCTGCGGCGGCACCGCGCCAACGAGGTCGAATTCGTTGCGCGCGACGATCGAAAACAGCGCCTCGCCGTGCGCAGATGCCACCGCGCCGATCGTCGCCGTGGAATTCAGAACGAGGCCCGCGAGCGGGGCCTGAATCATGATCGCGCCGCCCTCGGGCAGGTTAAGGCGGGCCAGGTTCTGACCCGCCGTCACGTTGTCGCCGGCTTCAGCTAAAATCTCCGCGACCTTCAAGCCCGGCCGCTCCGGCCGCACAGAGGTCTCCTCGCGCGGAACGATAAGCCCGAACGCCTCGACCAGATTGGGGAAGCAGAATTTTGTCGCTTTGAGCACGGTGACCGCCGCGCCCTTCGGCGCGTCGGTGACGTCGTCGGCGAGCGCGGGAGAGGCGAGGGCGAGAATGGCAGCCGCGAGCGGGGCGAGCAGGTGGCGCGTGGCGACGGGTCTCATCGGCATTCCCATGGGTTTCCGACTTTATCGATAGCAGGGGATTGCGGGTTTCGCGATTGCCAAGGGTGCCGAAAGCCGTCCAGCCTTGAAAAGTCGTGATATACATCATATGATATACAATAGTTATTAAGATATCATGGAGACAAATATGCAGGTTTCCAAATGGGGTAACAGCCTTGCGGTTCGATTGCCCAAGGCCCTGGTCGATGAGCTTGGACTCAAGGAAGGTGATGAGCTTGACGTGGTCGCCTCCAAGAAAGGCGCCATCGAGGTCGAAACCAGGGAGCAACAGCGACGCCGTGCGCTTGAGCGCCTGGCCTCTCTCAATTGGACGCTTCCGCCCGATTACAAATTCGATCGGGACGAGGCCAACGAGCGGTGAGGGCTTTTTTCGACACTAAAGCGGGATGAAGTTAACTTGAATCGATTTGGGATTCCCAAATCAGGGCATTTCTGATTCACCATGCTGGCTGGGCTGGAGGCCAGCATGGATGGGCAAGCCTTATTCTTTGGATCTTCGGAAGCGGGTAGTTGCG
>DATGJS010000154.1:0-3210 GCA_035295025.1 Bradyrhizobium sp. | reverse complement strand
ATACGAACTTCGGAATCGGGACACTAGCGCTTCCATCAGTTTTTCACGATCGAGCGGCTTGACCAGAAAGCCGTCCATCCCCGCGGCAAAACAGGCATAACGGTCCTCGACCAGCGTATTCGCCGTCAAGGCGAGGATCGGGGTTCGGCGGCTGGACTGCGCGGCTTCATGCGTGCGAATGCGTTTGGTGGTTTCGATGCCGTCAAGTTCCGGCATTTGGATGTCCATCAGCACCAGATCGTAGGGCGTGCCGGCGGATGTCGCCGCAAGCCATGATTCCAAGGCTTCCTCGCCATTGGTGGTGAGGACGGCCTGATGGCCGAGCCGGGTCAGGAGCGAACGCATCAACAAAGCATTGATCTCATTGTCCTCCGCGACCAGCACCGAAAGGCCCCGGGGCATTTCGCCGGCGCCATCGGCCGTGGCGACCCGCTCGATCGTGTCTTCGGCCGCAAGATGGGGGGCCGCGATTTCCGGCGCGCTGGTCAGGCGGGCGGCGAGCGAAGCCGCGCGCAACGGCTTGACCAGATATCCGGTGAGCGCGGCGGAAGCCGGCGATGCCTGCCAATCATGCCGGCTGGCCGGCGTCAGCAGGACGATCCGTTGCGCGGCAAAGGGCCGGGCGATTTCCGCCAGGGCTTTGAGCTGTTGTCCGCCGAGGCCATGGTCGAGCAGAACCGCATGCCAATCGCGTTCCGGCAACAGCGCGCGCGCGGTCTCGACGTCGGAAACGACGCAGATCTGGCTGCCCCAGCGCTCCAATTGCTTTGCGATCAAGGAGGCCTCGATGCTTTGCGGCGCCACCAGCATGATTGAGCGGCCGCCGAGATCGGGAGCGGTAAAGGGTGGCGCGGTGTCCTGGCTCGGCGTCAGGGGAAGACTGACTTCGAAGGTGGAACCCTCGCCCAATTTACTTTGAAGCGCGATGCGGCCGCCCATCCGCTTGACGATGCGTTCGGAAATGCTCAGGCCCAATCCCGTGCCGCCATAGCTTCGGGCAACCCGCTCGTCGGCCTGTTCGAATTCGCGGAAAATGCGCTGTTGAGCTTCCGGCGCGATGCCGATGCCGGTGTCGCGCACGCGAAAGCAGATCTCGTTCGGCCAGATGCCGGGTTCGACAATCAGCGCCACCCCGCCGGTCGTGGTGAATTTGATCGCGTTGCCGGCAAGATTGAGCAATACCTGCCGCAGCCGCGCGGCATCGCCAATCACCCGCGCCGGCAGGCGGTCGTCGATCAAGGCGGCGATCTCTAGCTTTCGCGCTTGCGCCCGTGGCGCCAATAATTCGGTGACATCCTCGATCAAGGCGGCCAGCGCGAATGGGCGCGCTTCGAGATCGATCTTGCCGGCCTCGATCTTGGAATAATCCAAGAGTTCCTCGATCAGCGCCAGCAAAGCCTCGCCCGAGGTCTTCACCGCCTTGGCATAGGTCGTCTGTTCCGGCGTCAGCGGGGTGTCGAGCAGCAAGCCGCTCATGCCGAGAATGCCGTTGAGGGGGGTTCGAATTTCGTGGCTCGCCATCGCAAGGAAGCGCGATTTGGCGCGATTGGCGGCATCGGCCTGGTCGCGCGCCTCGGCCAATGCCCGCTCGGTTTCGGTGCGGTCGGTGACGTCACGGCCGACGCATTGCATCTCGGCGAGCGCGCCGGCATCGAAGCGAACCAAAGCCTCGCGCCAAGCGATCCAGCGCGCACCCAGCGCCGTTTCGATTTTCTGATCGTGAATGCGCGTGCCGCTCGTTTCAAGCGCGCTTGCGCCCTGTTCGATCACCTTGAATTGAAAGCGGCTGCCAATCAGCGTGGCGCGCGTTTGGCAAGCCAGGTCGCAATAGGCATCGTTGACGAAAGTGATGACACTTTGCTCGTCGCGCAGCACGATCAAATCGCCCTGGGATTCGAACAGGCTGCGGGCGCGCGCTTCGGCCTCCTGCAATTCCCAATTGCGATCGGCGAGGGCTTCATTATGCAGGGCGATCTTGCGCAGCTTTCGGCGCAGGAAGCGCATCCGCATGCTTAAGGTCGCGAGCGCCAGGCAAGCAATCGCAAACAAAAAGCTTGCGCCGATCGCGAAACTATTGGGGTCATAACCCGAATTTTCCGAACGGCTGCCGGCGATGAAGCCATACGCGCCGCCGAAAGTCGCCGAGAAGATTGTGAATGAGCGGACGACAAACGCGATCCAGGGATGGCGCCGGGAAAAACGGCGGATGTGCAATTTGATCTGGACGGTCCGCCCCATGGTTAGCCATTCCAAGTTCGGTACGCGCGGTCGCGTTAAGAAGGCCGCTTTCCGCCTGCCGCGGGTTTGATGTGGTGATGCGAGATTGGGCTTATCGACCTTGCGAAGTGCTTGAGGGCGCGGCGTCCCGATCGGGGCGGCTGCGAACAAGGTTGATGAAACGTTAAGTCCTTAGAGCGCGGCCGCTTCCAGGGTTTGGTGGACGAAACCGGCGCCGACGATCAAGGCGGCCGCCTCGCGCAGCGAAAAGGTTTTGGAGCGAACGAAGATGCGGTAATCGGCCGGCCCCTCGGAGGAAAGATAGATAATAGGCATGCCGCGATCGGGGTTTCCTGAGATCGTTACCGCATGCGTGGCGGGGTTGGCTTCGCAAGCATTGGAGTCAGCGGTTTCCATATCGTCCACCAGCGTGAAATCGGACGCTTCCGCGCTTTGCGAGATCAGCACCCGCACCGTCGCCGCGGCCGGATCCTCCGTGAAGGCGACGCGAAGGTCGGCGCGCCAGGGCAAATCGGCGATCTCCACCGATGAACCGGCCATGGCGATGCAGGGGTGGACGGCGGGCCATAATCCGCCGCGCGCCAACAAGGCCGCGATAAGGAACGGCGCGGCCGAGGCCAAAATCTTCAAACGCAACATGATACGCCATCCGCACGATGCCGCCCCCGAACAATGAGGGCTTATGGTTGGCGGAGTGTAAAGAAAACCCGTTACCATCGGGTTGACGGGAAATCCTCCGGATTGAAAATTTCAAACAGCCCATGCGGTTCACAACCACGCCCACTTCTTGCTCCTCTCATGGCCGAGCTTCGACCCGGTGATGACAGCCGGCTACCTTCCCGCGTGCGAAGGCCGCCCGGGTTTTGCCGGATAATTGTCCCTCTTCACATCGGAGGGCGCAGGGAATGCCGGGCGCGACATCGCACCCGTAGCCTCGCGTGCAAATGGAAGAAGCACACGAGAGTAGTCACC
>DATGJS010000153.1:0-7428 GCA_035295025.1 Bradyrhizobium sp. | reverse complement strand
GACCAGTTCGCGCCAGGAGAATGTCGCGTTGCCCTTGTTCAGCACGTCCTCAAGCGTCTGAGAAATCTGGTTGAAGGGACGCTCGGTGCTGTCGAGCTTGACCTGTCCGCGCTTGACGCCCGCCAAGGCCGTCTCCAGCGCCCCCGTCAAGCCGCGCAGGCTCGGATCGCCCGCCATGATTTCAATCAGCGGTGCGGCCGATTCAAACTGACTGGTGAAACGGCCGACCTGGGACGCGGGCAGGAACAAAAGCGCGTGTTTTTCAAAAAACTCGCCCGAGCCCAGCGGCTGAATCGACTCGAAATGCCGGGTGTCGCCCGAAAGCTTTTGGAAGAGCGCAGCACTTGCCGAATGTGTCAGCTCAGGGGTCGGCGCCTCGATCACGGCCAAAATGGTCCGGTCCCGGTCGAACGCCTCGTCGAACTGGATGTCGCGCTTGCGCCAATCCAGTTCGGACGAAATCAGCGTATTGATGTCGGTGTTGATTTCGAAATGCCGGGCCGCATAAAAGCCGGCCGCGATCGCGCATCCGAGCGCGATCAGAACAGTGGTAGCGGCAAACCGTGTGCAGGCCCGAACAATCGAAATAACTATCTTTGTCAGCACTTTTTTCTTTCTGGTTTTTACAGCCTGCCGAAAACGTCCGCTATCTAGCGGAGTTCCTTAGGCTGATCTAATGGTGTTTTTTGAGCTTTTTTCTGCAACCGGCGGAGAAAAGCCGCCCCCAGGACGCCATATTCCGGCCGTCGGGCGTTAATGCGGCGCGGGCCCAATTACCCCGTCCGGGCCCGCGAGGGCAAATTTACCGGAATTGCTTAAAGTATTATATTACCTCAAACTTTGCCTCGGGCGAGATATACGGTGTCTAAAGGCTTATCCCTCTGCGACCCCCGCCTTTCGATCCTATCTGTTTTGCCGCTCCCATCCCAGCGTTCGGGAGATGGTGCGGATTTTGCAAAATATCCGCGCCATACGGAGGGCTCAAATGAAAGTGGTGCCATTTGCGTAACAGCCATCCGATGAAAGTTTATCTGGCCCAACCCCGCGGGTTTTGCGCGGGCGTGGTGCGCGCGATCGAAATTGTCGAGCGCGCGATCGAAAAATATGGCCCGCCGGTCTATGTGCGACACGAGATCGTGCACAACAAATACGTGGTCGAGAGTCTGAAAAACAAAGGGGCGATTTTCGTTGAAAACCTTTCCGAGGTGCCGCCCCGCGCCGTCACCGTCTTTAGCGCCCATGGCGTGGCCCGAAGCGTGGAGGAAGAAGCCGAAGCGCGCGATTTGCCGGTCCTCAACGCCACCTGCCCGCTGGTGACCAAGGTCCACAACCAAGGCAAGCGGTATATGTCCAAGGGACGCTCCCTGATTCTGATCGGCCATGCCGGCCATCCCGAAGTCGAGGGGACCATGGGCCAGGTCCCAGGGCCCGTGCTCCTGGTTCAAAATGTTGAGGATGTCGCGGCCTTGACGCTCCCGTCCGATGCCCCGGTCGCCTATATCACCCAGACCACGCTCAGCGTGGACGACACCAAGGACATCATCGCCGCCCTCCAGCAGCGATTTACCGATATTCAAGGCCCCGACATCCGGGATATCTGCTATGCGACACAGAACCGCCAATCCGCGGTAAGGGACCTTAGCAAGTTCGTGGACGTTATCCTGGTGGTGGGAGCCAACAACAGTTCGAATTCGAACAGGTTACGCGAGATCGGCACCGAGGTCGGCGTTGCGAGTTACCTGATTGCCGATGGAAGTGAGTTGAACCCAGAGTGGCTGAAGGACGCCAAGGCCGTCGGGATTACCGCCGGCGCCTCGGCACCCGAAGTGCTTGTCGATGACGTGATCGAGGCCTTGCGGCGCATCGGACCGGTTGCGGTTTCGGTCCTTCCAGGCCGCGAAGAAAATATCGAATTTAGGCTTCCAGCCGAGCTGGCGGCGGTCTGAACAAATCCTCTTCTCGAGAGCAGAAAGAAACTTGTAATGGCAATACCGTTCTTCAAGGAAATGCGCATCGGTAGCTATCTGCTGAAGCAGAAGCTGCTCGGCCGGAAACGGTTTCCGCTGGTCTTGATGCTCGAGCCGTTGTTTCGCTGCAATCTGGCTTGCGTGGGCTGCGGCAAGATCGACTATCCGGATGCGATCCTCAATCGCCGGATGTCCGCGCAGGAATGCTGGGACGCCGCCGACGAATGCGGCGCGCCGATGGTGGCTATCCCCGGCGGCGAACCGCTGATCCACAAGGAGATCGGCGAGATCGTTCGCGGTCTGGTCGCGCGCAAGAAATTCGTCTCGCTCTGCACCAATGCCTTGCTGCTTGAGAAGAAGCTCGATTTGTTCGAGCCGTCGCCTTATTTGTTCTTCTCGGTGCATCTCGATGGCTTGAAGGAGCACCACGACAAGGCGGTCTCGCAAGAAGGCGTGTTCGATCGCGCGGTTTCCGCGATCAAGGCCGCCAAGGCAAAAGGCTTTACCGTCAACGTCAACGCCACGATTTTCGACGGCCATTCGGCGCAGGATATCGCCAAATTCCTCGACTTCACCACCGAACTCGGCGTCGGCGTGTCGATGTCGCCGGGTTATGCCTATGAGCGCGCGCCCGACCAGGAACACTTCCTCAACCGGACCAAAACCAAGAAACTGTTCCGCGACGTGTTTGCGCTCGGCAAGGGCAAGAAGTGGAACTTCATGCACTCCAGCCTGTTCCTGGACTTCCTCGCGGGTAATCAGAGCTACGAATGCACCCCCTGGGGAATGCCGGCCCGCAACATTTTCGGCTGGCAGAAGCCCTGCTATCTGCTCGGTGAAGGCTACGCCAAGACCTTCAAGGAGCTGATGGAAACGACCGATTGGGACAGCTACGGCACCGGCAAATACGAAAAATGCGCCGACTGCATGGCCCATTGCGGTTACGAGCCGACGGCGGCCAATGCGGCGTTTTCCAATCCGTTCAAGGCGCTCGCGGTCGCGTTGCGCGGCGTGCGGATCACAGGTCCGATGGCAGTGGAAATCGACCTCACCAAGCAGCGGCCGGCGCAATATATCTTCTCGGAACAGGTCCAGAAGAAGCTGTCAGATATCCGCCGCGACGAGGCCCTCGCCGCCGAGCAGAAAGCCTCGACAGCCGCGTAAGCTGCGCAAAGCGCGGTTAAAATCGAGCCCGGTCGAGACCAGATCGAGCAGCGTTCGCGGATCGCGCGCGACGCTGCTCAAAACTTTGCCCAGATCGATCGATCCGTTGGGCTTGATGGCGGTCATGGCCAGCGGCGGCAGGGCCCGGTGGGCGGGGTCGCTGACGACACGAAGCGCCGCAAAAGGAAGCCTGGCTTCGACGGCATAGGCGGCCGCGATATGGCTTTCCATGTCCACGGCTGCGGCGCCCGTCTCGCTGTGCAATGCTTCCTTGAGGTGGCGGGCGGCAACCAATTGTTCGGCGCCCACCAGCCGTCCCCTGATAAGGCGGCGGCGCCCGAGCCCGATATTGGCAATCACATCTTCGTTGAGCACCAAATCGGCAAGCCAGCGCGTATCGCCCGCCAGCACTTCGGTCGCCAGCACGATGTCGCCCGATTTCAAGGCAGGATCGAGCCCGCCGGCGACGCCGAAGCTGATCACGCCCCTGATCGTCGTGGGATCAAAAACCGTGAGCAGCTCCCGCAATTGCTGCGGATCGCTGCTGCTACAGATGACGGTCAGGCCGGGCCCCGCCGCGATGCGGGCCTCTTGGGCCAGACCGGTTACAATCAGCACCGGCCGCGGGTCCACCTTGCCCGCGGGCATGCCGTTCCTCGCCCCCAACTTCACATTCAGTCCCCTGCCGCCCTGCCGTTGGTCTTCCGCAAGTTCCGGTACTGTACCAACGCCCAGAGCGGAAAGAGCTTAGGGCGGCGTTATAGCGCAGATAAAACCCCCGGGGAAAGCCCCCGCGCGGCCTGCTCCGCGTCCACATTAACCCTAGAGCATGATCCGGAAAAGTGTGAAGCGGTTTTCCCTCGCGACAAACGCCAAAGGCGTTTGCGCGGAGATCATGCTCAAACAAAGAATTAAAGCGCGATGACGATCCGACCAAATCTCATCGCGCTTTAGGGTGGTGAGGATGAATCCAAGCCTCATCGCGCGTCAGCGCATGGCCAGGACAAGATCGGCGGCACGGTGACCCGAACGTACCGAGCCCTCAATGGTCGCCGGTAGCCCCGTATCGGTCCAATCGCCGGCCAGAAATAGATTTTTGAAGGCCGTCGAAGCCGAAGGCCGCAACGCGTTCTGCTCCGGCGTGGCCTCGAATGTGGCCCGGCGTTCGCGCACGATCTGCCAGGGCGGCATTTCGCTTCGAATGCCCGAAGCCGCGCAAATATCCCGCCAGAGTGCGCTTGCAAGCTCCTCGCGTGGCATATCGACCAGCCGGTCGGCGTTACTGATGGTGATCGACAGGCGCTGAGGAAACGCGAACAGCCATTCGACGAGGCCGCCGACGACGCCCAAAATGGGCGGCAAATTTTGCGGCGGCTCAAAACGGAAGTGCCCGTTGACGATGGCGCGAAATTTTGATGGTGCCTTCAGGCCGGGAAGCAGCGAGGCCGCCGGCCGTGGCGGAACCGCCAGCACGACGGTGTCGGACGGCGCGAGCGCGACCGTTTCCTCGCCGAATTTCAGCTCGCTGATGCGATTTGCCGACATGCCAAATCCTCGCAGCTCATGGCTGAAGCGAATATCGGCGCCCTTCTCCCGCAAGAGCTTGATCGCCGGCTCGACCAGAACCGCGCTCAAACCCTCGCGCGCGATCAGCGGCCGGCAAGCCTGTCCGCCGGCAAGCAGCGTCTGCCGCACGATGGCGCCCGCAAGGCCCGCCGACCCCTCCGGCGGATCGACATTGAGCGCGGCCAGCAAGAGCGGCTGCACCAGCCGTTGATACAATGGCCCCTCGCAGGGAATAGCATCGCCGACACGTCGCGCCGGCGACGACCAGATCAGCGGCATCAACGCCAAATAATCACGCAACGTCGTATCCGGCACACGCCGCGCCGCATCGAACACCCACAATGGCAACCGGCTCTCGCCAAGATCGAGCTGCCAGCGCTTGCCCGTCACGACATCGACGAAGGGAAATTCCGCGCGCTTCGGACCGACCAATCCAGCCTCGGTGCCGATTGATCTCGCATAGGCCAAGGCGTGGTGGTTGCCCGAGAGCAGAAGATGATTGCCATTGTCGATGGTGAGGCCGGTGAGCGAATCGAAATAGGAACGGCAACGTCCCCCCGCCTGCTGGGTGGCTTCGTGGAGATACACCGTGAAATTCGCATTTGCGAGCTTCACGGCGGCCGACAGGCCCGAAACTCCCGCGCCAATGATGTGGGCAACTTGCTGCATGGAATGGTTTGCGTCGGAGGGTGGTGAACGTTTAGAAAAAGGCGTGGCGAAGCAAAATGGCGATCTTGGCCATCTTGTTCAGACGGACGGGCCTGCGCGGGTTAGCGAACCCACGCTCGACAAGCAATTCCAGAATGGTGCGATAATATTTCGACATGATGCGTGGGGCGCGCACAAGCCGGCGCGGATGACGGCCCATGACCTCGTCGGCCCGCTGGAAATGCTCGCGCGCCTGCTCGACCAGCGGCGCGCAAACTTTCGGCAGCGCCGGATCGGCGGCCACTTGCAGCGGATCGATCGAGCCTATTCCGGCTTGCAACAGGCCTTCTCTCGGCAAATAGAGCCTTCCAATCGCGGCATCTTCGTCGATGTCGCGCAAAATATTGGTCAACTGCAAGGCGCGGCCGAGATGATGCGCCAGCAAAATGCCATCGGATTGCGGAAGGCCGAATACCTTGACCGAAAGACGCCCCACAGCGCTGGCGACGCGGTCGCAATAAAGATCGAGGGTGGCAAGATCCGGCGCGCGGATATCCTGCGGCACATCCATTTCCATGCCATCGACGATCGCCAGAAAATCCTCGCGCTGGAGGTCGAAGGTCCGAACCGAGACGGCATAATCCTCCAACCGCGCCGGCGGACGGCCCCGATAAAGAGCGTCGATATCCTGACGCCATTGCTGCAATTCGGCCAATCGCGCCTCGCGCGGACCGTCGGAATCGGCGATGTCATCGACCTGCCGGCAAAAACTGTAGATCTGGAACATCGCCTCCCGCTGCGCCCGCGGAAGGATGCGCATCGCCGCATAGAACGAACTGCCCGACGCCGTCGTCCCATAATTCGGATTGGTGGCCGCCGTCTCGACCATCATGCGCCCGCCGCCGATTTCGAAACCGCGCGCCGCCCCAGCAGACGGTGAATCAGTTCGCCACCGAGGCCCCATAGGCTGAAGGCGAGCAATTCAGTTGGACCCAAATGCACCCGCTCGCACAAGGGATCGCGCGCTTTCAGAAGACGGACGATCTTGTCCGCAAACGCCTGAATGACGGAGATTTCGAGCCCGAGCCGGAAGTCTTTCACCTCGGCGGCGAGCCTTTTGCTTTGTTGGAGCAAAGCCTCGTTTCGCGCCGCGAGCGATTGCAGGCATTGCAGCAATGCCGGCGCGGCCCGCGCTTCTCCCAATTGCTCGACCGTGGCGCCGCTGGCGGCCAACGCGTCGCGCGGCAGGTAAACGCGATTGAGATTTTTGAAATCCTTGGCGCAATCTTGCAGGTGATTGTTGATCTGCAAGCCCGCACAGAGCGCATCCGAGGCCACCCAGGTCGAGGTGCTTTCGCCGTGAACGTCGAGCATAAATCTTCCGACCGGCATCGCCGAATATCGGCAATAATTGATCACCTCGTCCCACGTCTCATATCGAAGCTTGGTCACGTCCATCCGGAAAGCGATCAGCACATCGAGCGCGTGGCGCGGCGGCATGGCGCGTTTGGCCAGCGCATGGCGCAGATTGACCGCCTCTATTTGGCTGTCGCCCCGGCCGAGCAATTCCGCCTCGAGCAAATCGAGATAAGAAAGCTTATCGCGTTCGCTCAGACCGGCATGATCGGCAATGTCGTCCGCGGTTCGGACAAAATTATAGAACGCGAGGATGAGCGATCGATGCCGCGGGTGGATAATCCACGAGGCAACCGGAAAATTTTCATCGCGGTGGCCTTTGCCGGACCGCCATTCGTTCGCGCTGGTCATCAAAACGGGCTTGCTTGTTAAGGATTTGGGCGGCATGTCCGCCGCTCCTAGGCCCCATATAGGGGAATACGGAATCAAAACCAATGCCGTCCGAATCAACGAAACTGGCCCGTACCGCCATAGCCAAAAAAGGCCGGCGGCGTGCGTTTCGGTTAACCACCCTTACGGGCGCTTATTGGCCGTGATTGATGAGAACCTGATTGCAGGCCTGCGTCAGCTTGGGACGATTCTGCTGAAGGCAGCCTAAAATAACGAGGTCACTCTGATCCATGAGAGGACGGCAAAATTTCTGCACGTCGTGAGCGCAGGCTTTTTG
>DATGJS010000152.1:0-23546 GCA_035295025.1 Bradyrhizobium sp. | reverse complement strand
TTTCGACCTTGCATAATTGGGGTTATGTCGCCCGTGGCGTCAACAGCCGCAGCTACGTCCTGGGATCGCGGATCCTTCACCTCAGCGCGGCCTGCCTGCGCCAAGTTGATTTGCCGCGCCGCGCCCAAAGCTTTGTCGATCGGCTCAACGAGCAAACGCGCGAAGCGGTTCAGCTTGCGATCATGCAGGACACCAATCTGGTCCACGTCCTGCGTCGCGAGGCGCGGCACGCCGTTCGCGTGGATACGGGCCTTGGCGGAAATTCGAACGCGGCGCACGCGACCGCAACCGGAAAGGCGATCCTCGCCTGGTTGCCACCCACCGAACTTGACCGGATCGTGGCGGATAAGGGATTGACGGCATTCACGCCCCACACCTTGGCCGACATCGAGACGTTAAAAGAAGAATTGCGGCTGACTCGCCGCAATAGCTTTGCGATCGAGCGGGAAGAATTTCAGCTCGGCGTCATCTGTCTTGGCGCGGCGATCCGCGATCATGCCGGCGCGGTTGTCGGCTCCATCGGCGTCTCTGCGCCGGTGTTTCGCGCCACGCCCGACTATATCGAGCAAATCAAGCTTCACTTGATTGCCGCGGTGAATGAATTATCGGCCGAGCTCGGTGCCCCCGGGGCCATCTTGCGCGGACCGGCGAAGAGTGTGGCGGCCGAATAAAGCACAGGTCCAAAAGAACTTCTTCAGGAGCGAGCCGATGTATAAACCCGAACACGTCAAGACGTCGCCCGATTTTCCCATTCCGGAGAACATGCGCGCCTGGGTTTTGGGCGATCCGGATCAATTGACATTGATCACCAAGCCCGTGCCGGTGCCGAAGCGGGCCGAGGTTCTGGTGCGTATCGACGCGGTCGCGATTTGCGCGACCGATCTTGAGATCATCCACCACGGTCCGCCGGCGATGATTCAGGGCGGTCAACCCTTCAACAAGAATTTCACGCCGGGCCATGAATATATGGGCACGATCGTGGCGCTCGCTCAGGGCGTGGACGAATACAAGATCGGCGAGCGCGTCACCGTCGAAATTCATGCCGGATGCGGTCAGTGCAAGCGTTGCCGCGAAGGCATGTATACGGCCTGTCACAATTACGGCCTGAACTATGGCGAGGTCGATAAGGGACACCGCGCCAACGGTTTTACCACCGATGGCGGTTTTGCCGAATATGCGGTCAACAGCATCAATACGCTGGTGCGCATTTCCGATGAGATGTCGGACGAAGAGGCGACATTGGTCGTCACGGCCGGCACGGCGATGTATGGGCTGACCGAACTCGGTGGGCTCGTGGCCGGCGAGAGCGTTGTGGTGACCGGTCCCGGTCCGATCGGATTGCTCGGCGTCGCGGTTGCCAAGGCGCTGGGCGCGCAGCCTGTGATTCTGACCGGCACGCGCGACAATCGTCTACAGATCGGCCGCGAGCTTGGCGCCGATTATGTGGTCAACGCCAAGAACGAAGATCCGGTCGCGGCCGTGCGCAAGCTCAATGGCGGCAAGGGCGTCGATTATGTGATCGAGTGTTCGGGCGCGCCGGAGGCCGTCAACGAAGCCGCGCGTATGGTCAACCGGGGCGGGCGCATTTGCCTTGCCGCGTTCCCCGGTAAGCCCGCCGAGGTCGATATCGCCTATATCGTGCGCAACAATATTTACGTCTACGGCATTCGCGGCGAAGGCAAGAGCGCAACCCATCGCGCCGAAGCCTTCATGGCGCAGAAGCGTTTCGATGCGACCAAGGTTCATACCCACACTTTCGCGCTGGAGGACCTGCCGACAGCGTTGCGCTACGCCCGCGAGCGCATCGAAGATGCGATCAAAGTGGTGGTCAAGACTCACGGGCATGCTTCAACCAGCCGCGTCGCCGCGGAATAGATCGAACGGATTTTGAGATGTCCGCCTTCGAAGCCGACCGTCAATCCTCGAAGCGGCTGGCGATGGAGTCCGTGGGCGCGAAAATCCTGCCGGTGAGATTGCCGCTCTATCGCAGGCTTTATGTCCAGGTGCTCGCCGCGGTCGCCCTCGGCGCGGCGCTTGGCTATGCCTATCCGAATTTTTCGGCCCATCTCAAGCCCTTTGGCGATGTCTTTGTGAAGGCGATCAAGCTCGTGGTGGCGCCGATCATCTTCACCACGATTGCGATCGGCATCGCGAAGATGCGCGATATCCGCCAGGTCGCCAATGTCGGCGTCAAGGCGCTGGCCTATTTCGAAATTGTCTCGACGCTCGCCCTCGTCATCGGAATGGTCGTCGGCAATATCTGGCAGGTGGGTGTGGGGTTCAACGCCGATCCCGCGGCGTTCGATCCCAAGGTGGTGGAGGCCTATGCCAAGGCCGCCAAGGATTCCAGCCTTTCGGATGTCCTCCTTTCGATCGTGCCAGCCTCGCTCGTCGAACCCTTTGTCAAGGGCGACATCATGCCGGTGCTGTTCATCGCGGTCTTGCTGGGGCTCGGCTTGAGCCTGTCGCAAGATCGCGGCAAGCCTTTCGTGACCTTCCTGGAGTCGGGCGCGGCGGCGCTGTTCGGCATCGTGCGGATCATCATGGTTTTCGCGCCGATCGCGGCCTTTTGCGCGATGGCTTTCACCGTCGGAAAATATGGCCTGCGGACCTTGCTCGATCTTGGGCAGCTCGTCGCTTCGGTTTACATCGTCAGCATCCTGTTCGTCGTCATCGTGCTCGGCGCGGCATTGCGAACATCCGGCTTCGGCATTTTCCGGATTTTGAATTATTTCAAGGACGAAATCCTATTCGTTTTCGCGGCGACGTCGGCCGAAACCATGATGCCGCGTTCGATGCAAAAGCTCGAAAAGATCGGCGTGTCCCGGGAGGTCGTGGGCCTGGTGATGCCCGGCGGCTTTTCCCTGAACATGGACGGCACCGCGATCTACATGACGATGTCGGTGCTGTTCCTGGCGCATG
The DNA here is from genome assembly GCA_035295025.1 of Bradyrhizobium sp. Lineage (GTDB taxonomy): Bacteria > Pseudomonadota > Alphaproteobacteria > Rhizobiales > Xanthobacteraceae > Bradyrhizobium. Next base: position 20,624 of record DATGJS010000152.1, on the reverse strand, counting down.
CCTTCAACGTTGAGCTTTCGATCTGGCAGCAATTGAGTGTGCTGTCCGTCATGTTGTTCACGTCCAAGGGCGCGGCCGGCGTCACCGGCGGCGGCTTCATCGCGCTCGCGGCGACGCTGCCCGTGATCGACGCGGTGCCGGTGGCGGGCATTGCGCTGTTGCTCGGTGTCGATCGCTTCATGGCGGAAATCCGTGCCGCGACCAACCTGACCTCCAACATTGTCGCGACGCTGGTGGTCGGACGCTGGGTGGGCGGCGTCGATATGAAGATCGCGGCGTCGGAGTTGCAGAGCGGCTTTGTCGAAGCTGGCGAGGGTGCGTCGCTCGCCGGCGCGGTAGCCGCCGAATAGCGATAACCCGCGTCAGCTCGACGGCGCCTCAGTCGTGATCCGCGGTTCGGACCGCCACCCATGTCAAAGCCAGTTTTTGGCCTTCGACAATTTGCTCCGTCGACATTTTCGAGGCCACCGCGTTGCGGAGTCTCAGATAGAAGTCGCGCTCGCGAGGCGATGCTTTCGCCGCCGCAAGGTCGAGCCATTTGTAGGCAAGAATGAAATCTTGCGGTACCCCATGGCCTTTGTCGTAGCTGAGGCCTAACCGGCTCTGGGCGAAAACATCGCCTTGTTCGGCGGCGCGCCGGTAGAGATCAGTTGCCGCCGCATAGTTTTGCGGTACGCCAAAGCCATTTTCATAGCGGAAGCCGAGCCGTCCCAGCGCCCGCGCGTTTCCGCGCGCCGTCACGACCGGCCGGCCGTCGCCCCGATCCTGTGCATTTTCTCCAGCAAAGCCGCTGGCACTGGCGAGGCAGGCAAGGGCCACCGCGAGCGCCGGCAGCGCATCAGTGAACGTTTTGAACGCGCGTTTCATGGGCCGTGCTCGCATTGATCGTGCCGCGCAGTTTGGAACGAAGTTCTTCGGCCACCGTGTGCGCGTCCAAACTGTCGCGAATGATCTGGGGGCGGATGAAGATGATCAGTTCGGTGCGCGCCTTTGTGTTGTCTTGATTGGAGAACGCGTTGCCTATGCCTTGAAGCTCGTCCAGCACCGGAATTCCGCTTTTATTCTCGTTCTTCTGGTCTTGAATGAGTCCGGCCAGCAGTACGGTCTGGCCGTTGGCGACGGAAATCGAGCTTTTGACCTTTCTCTCCGAGATGGTCGGGGTCAGCGCCGCGGTTGCGTTCGCCGAAGGCACGACGTTGCTGATCTCCTGCTCGATCTCCAGCCTCACATTGCCGTTGGCGCTGACGCGGGGCGAGACATGCAGGATGATGCCGGTGTTGCGATAGTCGACGGTGTTGACGACCGTATTGTTGGCCGTCAGCACGGTCGCGCTGCCGGTCGAAATCGGAACTTGATTGCCGACCTGAAGCGTCGCCGATTGGTTGTTGACTACGACGAGCGAGGGGTTGGACAACACCTTCACGCCGGTGACCGTGTGCAAGGCGGAGAGGATCGCGGCCGGTTGGGCTTCCTGGCCGACGAGGAAATTGAATCCGGGGAAGGCGCGGTTGAGGAAGGCGTTGACGGCGGTGCCCGCGGCACCGGCCGTCGCCGTTCCCGCGTTCGTGGTTGTGGTCGCGGGCGCGGCTGTCGATGCGGTATTGAGCAGCGATCCCTGATCGGGCTTCAGTCCCAAGGCGTGGCTGGTCAGAAAGAATTGCACGCCATATTGAAGCTCGTCGGTGAGATCGACTTCGGCGATCGTGGCATCGATCGCGACTTGCAACTGAGGTTGGTCCACCTGTTGCAACGCCGATTCAATGATCCGGTAATTGCCCTGATCGGCGTAAATCAGAAGCGTATTGTTGACCGCGTCGGGCGTGATCCGGACATTTTGCAGAAGCGGCGGCCCGTTGGAGGCGGGGGTATTTCCCTTGTCGAGCTGTCCGAAATTGCCGCCGGGCGCTCCGGCTGGAGTGGCACCAAAGCCCGAATTATTGTTTCCCGTGCGCGACCCAAAGCCGCCCGCCGCTGCCGGCTGCGAAGCCGTATTGCCGCTGTTGGCGTTGAGCGAAAGGCGGTCGCTGGCGCTGGTGGAGGTGCCCGACCCTGGCGCGATCTGATTGTCGGCGCTGTCGAGCAGGCTGGATTGCTGCGAGCCGCCGCCGAATATGTCGGTCAATACACGCGCGATCTGTTTCGCATCGCCGTATTTTACCCGGTAGACGTGAACGCTGGTCCGGGTGCTGTCGGTGCGGTCGAGGCGCTTGATCCAGTTCGCGACCGTTTGCAGCAGCGCGGGCTTTTTGCTGACCACCATGATCGCGTTGAGCCGGGCAACCGGCTGCAGCTTGACGAGATTCTGATTTAAGCCGTTCTCGCCCGAGTCGATGATTTTTTCGAGCTCGGTGATGATCGGCTCAGGCCCGCTATTGACGATGGGGAAAACGCCGATCGATTGCCCCCGCATCCAATCCACGTCAAAGCTCAACGCGGTATCGACCGCGATGCGGCGTTCCGGCCCGGTGCCTTGAATCAGCAACAGATTACGCGCGGCGTCGGCGCGCACCGCTCCGGGCCTGGTCGCGAAACTGTCCATCAATTTCAACAGCGTTTGCGCCGAGACGTTTTGCAGGGGGACGACGGAGACGCCGTATCCGGGTTCGGGGCTCGATGCCGCGCTATCGACATGACCGGCGCCGACCGCATCGCCAAGCGGGGTCAGCCGGTAGCCGGCCGTGTCGCGGATCAGCGCGACGCCGCTGATGCGTAGCGCATTTTCAAGCACAAAGACGATGTCGGATTTGGCGACCGGCCGCACCGAGACCAGGCTGACGGTGCCTTGGACGCGCGGATCGATCGTGTAGCCGGTTTGTAGAATGTCGCCGAGCACCACCTTGGCCACGGTCGCAACCGGTGCGCTCTCGAAATTCAAGTCAAAGCCGCCGCCGCTCCCCGCCGGTTGCGACCGGCCCGCGGCGATATCGCTCACCTCGGTGCCTTGATAGATCACCGGCTGGACGGGAGCGCCGCTTGCGGTCGAAGCAATGCCGGTTTGTTGCGGGTAGCGCGGCAGGGTATCGAGCGAGCGCACTTTGTCGAGAATATCGACATCCACACTGCCGTTCGAACTCACCGTGGCCGAATTGCACGAGGCCAATGCGAGAACCGACGATAAAATCAAAGCGGCGCCAATACCGCGCCCGACCGAAAGGCACGGGCCCTGCTTGTCGACACCCACCATATTCGCCGTTCCAACTCTTGACGGCCCGAATCCTCACACGAGACCAGGCTGAGTGGCGTTCTTACCCACGGAATATGACAGAAATAATTGGGGAGGGTTTATCCACGCTTCCATCCACCGAAATGAGCCGGAGCCGACTTGTGAACGGGTCTTTCGCACTCATTTCGTACAACTGTCATGTTTCCGATCAATAACCTCACGGCAGCCGGTCATGGGCATATCCGTGGCCGGTATGTCGGCATGTCGTCTCCGAAAAATGGCGCGACTGGAAACAGCGATGACCAGCGACGAGTCCTTGCAATTTCTGGAACATCTTCGGCGCAACGATCATCTGGTGAAGGCGGCCGACCGTGGCGGTGAGGATCGCGCCGGCGCCTTGCGTCCGCATGCCAAACTTTGGGAGCTCACGGATTTGAGTTCCAGCGATTTTGCCGATGAAGCCGCCCGTTTCGCCGGTTTGAAGCGGGTTTCGCTTCAGGATTTGTTGTCGGCGCCGGCCCTGAATGAGACGTTCTCGCAGCGATTTTTGCGGGAAATGACGATTTTCCCCTATCAAACCGCGGATGGCGAGGCCGCCTTGGCGGTGGCCGACCCGACCGATAAAGCGGCCCAGCGCGCCGCCGAAATCGTGCTCCGGCAAAAAATCGTCATTACGGTGGCTTCGGTCGAAGACCTCATCGTCGTGCTTGACCGGCGGCTTGGCGATGAAAATACCGAAGCGGACGCAACCAATCCGCCTCTGCCGCGCGAGGACGACATCGAAAGCCTGCGCGATTTGGCCAGCGGCGCGCCGGTGGTGCGCGCGGTCAATGATTTGATCGAAAAGGCGGTCGAACTGCGCGCCAGCGATATCCATATCGAGCCGTTCCAGACCGGGCTTGTGGTTCGCATGCGCGTGGACGGCCTGTTGCGCGCGGTCGCCGCGCCCGCGGGCGTGCTGCCGCAGGCGGTGATTTCGCGCATCAAGATCGTCGCCAACCTCAACATCGCCGAACGCCGCTTGCCGCAGGACGGCGCGGCGCGGTTGCGGGTCGGCCGTGCCGATATCGACATTCGCGTGGCGATCATGCCGATGCAGCACGGAGAATCCGCCGTTATTCGTATCCTGCCAAAGGACCGCGGGCTGCTTGTCGTCGAAAAACTCGGCTTCTCTTCGGCTGACGAGGTGAAGTTGAGGCGGCTGTTGAAGCTGCCGCACGGCATGATCATCGTCACGGGGCCGACCGGCAGCGGAAAAACCACGACGCTGGCGACGATTCTTTCCATTTTGAACGAGCCCGGCCGGAAAATCCTGACCGTCGAAGACCCGGTCGAATACGACATTCCCGGCGTCAATCAGGCGCAGGTTAAACCGGCGATTGGCCTGACTTTCGCGGCGGCGCTGCGATCTTTCGTGCGTCAGGATCCCGACGTGATCATGGTGGGCGAGGTGCGCGACGCCGAAACCGCCCATGTGGCGGTGCATGCGGCTCTCACCGGCCATCTCGTTTTGACGACCCTGCACACGGAATCGGCCGCGGCGGCGGTGCCGCGCCTGCTCGATCTCGGTGTGGAGGGATATTTGCTGCGCTCTACCTTGCGCGCGGTGGTCGCCCAGCGGCTCGTTCGGCAATTATGCGATCGCTGCAAGATGCCGAAGACCCTCAATGAGGCCGATTTTACCGAAGACCCGCGCCTTGTCGCGCTCGGCTTTCGCGGTGGCGAGGTGCTTCAGACCCCGTGCGGCTGCGAGCGTTGCAGCGGCACCGGTTATCGCGGCCGGCTCGGGGTGTTCGAGGTGCTCGAATTGACGGACGAAATTCGTTTCCTGATCGGTGAAAAGACCGACGGCCTGAAAATCGACGAAGCGGCGATCCGCGCGGGCATGACGACGATGGTCGCTGACGGCATTGCCAAATGTCGCGCCGGCCTGACCTCGCCGGCGGAACTGCTTCGCGTGACCATCGCTCGGTGAGGTGATCGTGCCAAATTTTCGCTACCGGGCTTTGACGCAGAACGGCGAGATCGTCCACGGCACACTTGCTGCGCCGACGGTGGCGGAGGTGACCCGCCGCATCGAATATCTCCGTCTGTTGCCGATCGAAACCTCCGAAGACAAGAGAGCGGCGGCCACCTCGGGTTCTGGATTTGGTTTTTTCGGCCGTCCAACTCCAGCGGAGGTGACGACGTTCACACGCGATCTCGCGCTGCTTCTGAAGGCCAGCGCGCGGCTCGACGACGCTCTTGAGTTACTTGCCAACGATGCCGATGTCGGCCGGCTTCGGCCGGTGGTTGCAAAACTTCGCGCCTCAGTGCTGGCGGGTGAAAGCTTTGCCGGCTCGGTGGCCGAGCATCCCTCGATATTTCCCGCCATGTATGTCGCGCTGGTGCGTGTCGGCGAGGTCTCCGGCACGCTCGATCAGGTACTCGAAATGCTCGGAACGGAGCGGGCGCGCTCCGAGCTGATGCGCCGCAAATTGACCGATGCGATGCAATACCCCGCTTTTGTCCTGATCGCGGCGGTTGGCGTCATGCTGTTTTTCATTCTGTTCGTTTTGCCGCAATTTTCCTCGGTGTTGCAGGATTTCGGCGCGAAGTCGGATTCAGCGCTCAGCGTCTTCATCCGATTGTCGGAATTTCTTCGCGGTCATGCGAACGCCGCCATGCTCGGCGCGGCCTTTACGGTGGCCGCTTGCTGGTGGCTGTTGCGCCGGCTGGGAACCGGCGCGATCATGAATGTCGTCGCGAAAATTCCGGGTATCGCCAATATCTTTCAATTCTACCGCACCAGTCTTTTTTGCCGGAACCTCGCCATCCTGCTCGGCAGCGGCGTCAATCTCACGGCAACTTTACGCATTCTGGTGGATATCATGGCGGTGACCGGGAATTTCGCGGGCTGGGCGGCGGCCTCAGATCGCGTGCGGCATGGCGGCAAGCTTTCGGACGCCTTGCTGGCGTCCAGTCCCATGCCGCCGATGGCGATCCGCATGTTGCGACTGGGGGAAGAAACCGGCCAATTGCCCGCGCTTGCGGGGCGGGTTGCCGAATTTTATGAAGCGAAATTGCAGCGCAGCCTCGATCGCGTCGTCGGCATCGTCGGGCCGCTTGCCATCATTACGATCAGCGCGGTTGTCGGAGGCTTGATCGTATCGGTCATGACCGCGTTGCTGTCGGTCACGCAACTCGTCGGGTAAAGCAAAGGTTGGCTCACAATGCGGATAGGCGTCGGAAAATTTTTTCATCGGAGCAAGGAGCGTAACCGCCGCCGGGATTTTGCCCAGCAGGGTTTTACGCTGGTCGAGATGCTGGTGGTCATCACCATTATCGGCCTGATCATGGGTTTGATCGGCCCGCGGGTTCTCAATTATCTCAGCGAGTCGAAGGTCAAGGCGGCGCGGATTCAAATGCAAAGTTTTTCAAGCGCGCTCGACCTGTTTTACCTCGATGCCGGTCGCTTTCCTTCCACCGCGGAAGGTCTTGCCGCTTTGGTGCAGCGTAGCCCTGGGGTCGCCGCTTGGAACGGCCCCTATTTGAAGGGCGGCAGCCTGCCGAACGATCCCTGGAACCATCCTTATTTGTATCGTTCGCCCGGAGAGCGCGGGCCTTACGACATCGTGTCCTACGGCTCCGACGGCCAGGAAGGCGGAAGCGGGCTTGCCGCCGATATCTCGATCGAAAACCTGACCAGCGCCAAAAATGAGTAGGGCTTCGGAGCGCGGTTTTACCTTATTGGAGATGGTATGCGTGCTTGCGCTCATCGCCATGATGGCGGCTGTGCTTCTGCCTTTCGTTCCGCGCCAAACCACACGCTCGCGCTTGCAAGCCTATGCGCTTCAAGCCGCCGCTTTGCTGAAGGAGGATCGCAATGCGGCGATCAGGCGCGGTGTGGGCGTCGCCACGCTCATCGACGCCGGCAACCGCCAAATCCGCTCGGGTGCCACCGCGCAGATGATCCGCATTCCACAAGATGTTCGTTTTGACGCGCTGTTACCCCGGATTTGCGATCGGCGCGAAGCGCTCTCGACGATCAGCTTTTTTGCAAGCGGAATGTCGTGCGGCGGGGCGATCACGCTCTCGCGGCTCGATATCGGTTATGAAGTGCGGGTCAATTGGTTGACGGGAAGGGTCGAAATTGTTTCGCGCAACGCTATCGCCAATTGACGGCCGTGAGGCCGGCTTCACCATCATCGAAGTGCTGATCGCGCTCGCGGTCGTTGCCGTCTCTATGGTCGCGATCGGCTCGGTCATGTCGACGAATGTGCGTGGGGTCCGCGCGCTCGAACAGCATGTGACGCTGATGGAAACCGCGCGCGCGGTGATGGCGGCCGAAGTCCCGCCGCGCGCCAAACTCGATCTTGGGTCGTTGTCGGGAATGGTCAACGATCATCAATGGAGGATCGATATTGGCCCTATGGACAAGGAATGGGCGGCGCCCGACGCGGACACCGCGTGGGTGCCCGCGCTCGTCAAGGTCCAGGTTCGCTCGCCTTCCGGCGCGGTGCTTGACCTCACGACGGTTCGCTTGATGCATGGGGCCTCGAAATGAGCCGGCTTGCGAAGCAAAGAGCGGGGGAGCGTGGCTTTACGCTGCTTGAAACCCTGGTGGCGCTGGCGCTGATGGGGCTGGTGCTGTCGGCGCTCGCCAATTTGACCGCGCAATGGCTTCCAAACTGGAATCGCGGGCTCGATCGAATTCAACGCAGCGAGCTGATCGGGATCGCGTTGCAACGCATCGGCGCCGACCTTTCGGCCGCCGAATATGTGCCGGCCAATCGCGACGAGAAGCGGCCGTTATTTGCAGGCTCGGAATTGTCGGTCACTTTTGTGCGCACCGCGCTCGGCCCGAATGCCGGCCTTGGCCTCGACGTCGTGCATCTCGGTGAAACCACCGATTCCGGCGGAATCGTCACCGCTCGTTCGCGCATGCCGTTTCGGCCCTTGCCGTTGGCCTCCTCACTTTCCGAGCAATTTCATTTTGGCGATCCCGTCTTATTGTTGCGTGCGCCGTTCCGCCTGTCATTTGCCTATGCGGGCGAAGATCAGGTCTGGAAAAATAATTGGCGGGACTCCGACAAGCTTCCCGCGGCAATCAAATTGACCGTGCGCGATGCGGCGAGCGAGCGCGTTCTTGCGGTCTCGACGGTGACGCCTGTCCATGTGCAGGCGTCCGCGAAAGGCGATTCCCAACAGGCCGGCAACGTCGGTGCAGGGCAGGGCAATCAGAAATGAAGCGGCGCTTTCAGCATCCGGTAAAAACCTCCGAGCGCGGCTTTGTCATCATCGCCGTGCTCTGGATTTTGGTGGCCTTGTCGGCGCTTGCGACGATCTTTTCGGTCTATCTGTCCAATTCCGCCCGCGCCTTGGCCACAACCGACACCAGCTTCACGACAGACGCTTTGGTATCAGCCAGTCTGGAGTTGACGGCCTATCAATTGTTGCTTTCGGACGAGAAATCCCGTCCTGCGCAAGGCGCGTTCCGTTTTCGGATGGATAAAGCGGAGGCGCGCGTCACGTTCATATCGGAAGGTGCCCGGGTCGATCTCAATGCCGCGCCAAAGGAAATGCTGGCCAATTTGTTCGAGGTGCTGGGCGCGGAACAAAAGGCGGCGGGTGAAATCGCCGAGCGCATTGTCGGGTGGCGGACGTCGCCGAAGGAAAATGCCGCCAACGGTGAAGAAGCTCTTTATCTTGCCGCCAGCCTTGCCTATACGCCCCGGCAATCGGATTTTGCCCATGTGAACGAGCTGGGTTTGGTTTTGGGCGTGTCGCCGGAAATGGCCGAGCGTGTCTTGCCGTTCGTGACGATCTTCAACAAATCGCCAGGGGTCGATGTGTTGATCGCGCCCGCGGAAGTGATCGCCGCCTTGCCCGGCATGACGCCGGGGGCGCTCGATGATTTCCTCAAGCAGAGGGCTTCGCTGCCGCGCAATCAGGCGGCGATCGCATCCGCGCTTGGCCCTGCCAAGGCCGCCGCCCCGCCGCCCAAGACCAGCGCCTTCCGGGTGCTGACGTCGCTCAATTTCGACGATGGCCGCCATGCCGCGTCGGAGGCGGTCATCGTGTTAGGCGAGGCCAAGGCCAAAGAGCCGTTCAGTATCTTGTCGTGGCAGGACGATCTGGCAACCGGGACAAGATCGTTCAAGCGGGCGGGCGGATGATTGCGATGATTTCGGACCTGAGAGGTTTTTTCGAGGCGTGGATTGCGGCGGTGGCCCGCGCCGTCGATTTCGGTGTCAGCCGATATGGGCGGCGGCCGCAAATCGTATTGAGCGCGCAAGACGACGATGTCATCACGGCCAGCGTGAAGTCAGGCGGCAAGAGTCCGGCTTTGCCCCAAATGTCTTTCCGTCTTGCCGACGGCCGGCCCGATCCGGGCCTGCCGCCGGATTGGCAGGCGGCGTTCCGTGGCAGCCGGATCGAAATGCGCATGACATCCGGGCGGGTTTTGTTGCGCTCGCTCGACTTTCCCAAACAGGCCGGGGATTTTCTCGAAGGGATGATCCGCGCCCAGATCGATCGGTTGACGCCGTGGACGGCCGATAATGCCGTATTTGGATGGGATGCGCCGTCGATGGCCGCGCATGAGCGCATCGAGTTGACATTGGCGGCGGCCTCGAAACAGGACATCCAGCCGTTCATTCAGTTCGCCTCGGCTTTGGGAGCCGAATCGCTCGCCCTATGTGCCATGGCTCCCACGGCCCATGGTTCGTCCGTGAAAATCAAGATGTTCGACCAGCCGCTGCGGCGTTCCGGCGGCCGCGGGTTCGATACGCCACGCCTGTTGCGCGCGGCGCTTCTGTCCGCCGGTTTGGCGGTGGCGCTCTCTTGGGTTGTTGCGCTCTATGTCGGCGACAATCTCGATTCCGAGCTGCAACAATTGACGCGCCGGATTTCCGAACGTCGCGCGGCGTTGCGTCTCGGCCCGAACGGGGCTTCGACGATGGGTCTTTTGGCCAAACGCAAACAGACGAGCCCATCGAGCGTGGTCGTATTGGAGGCGCTGTCGCAGGCGCTCCCCGACGGTACCTATGTCACGGAGTTGAGGGTCGATGGCGACAAGGTTCAGGTCGTGGGCATGACGCAGGATGCGCCGTCGCTGATCCGGTTGATCGAGAGGTCGCCGCAATTTGCCCGTGCGACATTCTTTGCGCCAACGACGCGGGCGGCGAACGAGCCCGGCGAGCGCTTCCACATCGAGGCTCATATCACGCCGACCTTCGGGCCGGGCACATGAACGTCGCGGCCACATTGAAAAAATCGCTGACCACATCACCCATCGTGGCGTCGGCCAGCTATGCGGGCCTTGTCTGCGTCCTATTGGCAGTGGTCGTGAGCTCCCTCGTCGATCTGTTCGGCCAACAGGCGATGGTCGCTTCATCGGCGGCCCTGCTGGAGCAATTGGAGGGCCGGAAGATTCCCGCGGCCGGCGCGCGGGCGGGGGAAGTCGGAATGCCGTCGGGCTCGGCCTTTCTCGAAGGCGCAACCGTCACGGTGGCGGGCGCGGCCCTCTTGCAACGGGTCGCCGGCGCCGTCACCAAAATCGGCGGCAACGTGTTGTCGTCGCAACTCGACGTGCAGGGCACGCATGCCAAGGCGGGATTCGTCAGCATGGTCGCAAGCTGCGAACTCGATCAATCGGCGCTGCAACCGCTGTTGTACGACCTTGAGGCCGGAATGCCGTTTTTGTTTGTCGATCAGCTCGATATTCAGGTGGCGACGTCCGGGGAGGGGAAACTTCGAATTTTGTTGGGAGTGTCGGGGCAATGGCAGGGCGCAAAATGACGCGACGCAAATATGCGATCGGCGCCGCCATGACGGCGCTGACTTTGTGCGCGGGGGCTTCCGTGTCGATCTCGGCCATTTCCGATTCCGCCCCCGACGACCGGAACGTTGGCATGCGAGCGGATGCGGTGGTTTCCTCGAATTGGTCCGAACCCACCACCACCGTGGTGCAGGTGACGATTCCGCCGTCATCGCCACCGATAGCGCCGGAGCGGACGCTCAGCGCCAATCCGCTCTGGGCCATGCCGCTCACGCAATTTTCCGTCACGCGTGAGCGTCCGATCTTTTTAGCCTCGCGCCGGCCGCCAACTCCCGCCGTTGCGCCTGGTATCGCGCCGAAGGTCGTCGCCGTGCCGAAGCCGAGGGAGCCCGAGCGTCCTCAGTTCGCTTTGGTTGGCACCATCGCGGGCGACGAGGAGAAGTTTGGGATATTTGTCGATCAATCGACCAAAGCGGTGGTGCGGCTCAAGGTTGGTGAGGATTTTCAAGGTTGGAAGCTTCAATCGATTCAGGGCCGTGAGGCCTCGCTTGAAAAAAGCCAAGCGGTCGTCGTCCTGGCGTTGCCGCAGCCCGGCCTCGGCCAACCCGCCATCGCCGTCCGCCAGGAGCCGGTGACGTCGCGCCCGCGAGGGGATCGGTAATGCGGCTCAAGGGATCGGCGCGCAACAGAGCCAAGGCTGCTGAAAGCCAACGGCACATAATAGCCCGAGGGCGAGAAACGGTCCGAACGGAATCGACGTCCGCGCGCTCAAGGGGCGTCCCGCCCATTGCATGAGGCCGGCGCCGAGGAGCGCGGTCGTTGTCGCAACCAGCAAAAGCACGGGAAGCCCGGTGATGCCGACCCAAAGGCCTGCGGCGGCGAGGAATTTGACGTCGCCGAGCCCCAGGCCCTGGATTTTCCGATACGCGAAATAAAACCGGCGCAGCAGCCAAAAAATCGCGCCGATGGCGATGCCTTCGCCGATCACCTCGATGCCAGCAGACCATCCGCCGATCAGAATCGTATGCGAGAGTCCAAGGCCGGCGATGGCGAGATTCAGCCAATCCGGAATGATGCCGTCACGGATGTCGATCCACGCCAGGAGGGCGCACAATAAGCACAGCATTCCAAACAATAAGATGGCGGTCATGCCACTGCCTGCTGCAATCACGAAAGATCGAAAACGCTCTAACCTGCGTCATATGCGTCGGGGCCCATGGCCCAGCGCCATTCGTCATGGCCGGATGCAAAGGTGCGGTTGGTCTGTGTCGGATTGCGATTGACCAGTGGCCGCAGAAACATCGGATGGGTGGCGCTGCGCACCTCATGTTCGATGGTGAAGAGGTGCTTGCCGCTTGTCAGATCGACGATATCGCGGAAGCGGTATTGATAGGGATTGTCCTCGCTGAAGATCAGATCGCGTTCGGACAGCGCGCGGTGCGGGCCTGAGAAATTCGTGATGTAAATCTGCACGTGATGGCCGTCATAGTCGGCCTGCGGGCGATCGGTCTCGCGAAATTTGAAGCTTTGATTCTTGCCGACGGTCACCGAGGCGACCGTGGCATCGCCGTTTTCAACCCGCGCCGGCATTCCCATGATCTTTGGATAGAAATCCGAAATGCCCCTGGCACTGCCGGTGGGGACCTCGAATTCGACATAGGGCATGCCGAGTGTGACGCGTCCGAAGCGCGCCGCATCCGGCTCATAACAGCGCACGCGATTGCCCCAGGGGCAGGTCGCCTCGACATAATCGTTGTGCTCTTTGAAGGTGAATTTCGTGCCGTCGAGTTTCCCGGCGACAGATGCAAGCCGTTCGACCAGCGCCTTGCGCCCGGAAATCACAAGCCCGATATGACCGCGCAGCACCTGCGCCTCGCCGCTCGGCAGATGAAATTGGCTCCGGCCGACATTGACCCACATATTGTCGTCGGAGGTCATCAGATAGGGATCGCGCGTCAGTCCCAATCCCGACACATAGAACAGTGTTGCCAGGCGCTGGTTCGGCACCTGGACGTTGACATGCTCCAGATGGATCGAATTGCCGAGATCCTCAGCGGCGCGGTCGAATTTTGGTTGCATGGCGGCGGTCCTGATGACGTGCTCGCGGCATCATAGGGCAGAGCGGCGTCGCGCGCCAACACCTCGATCGGCCCGCCATTGTCACCCCTTCGAAAAGCCGCTCACAACTAGAGCACGATCCGGAAAAGTGTGAAGCGGTTTTCCGAAAAGATCATGCGCAATCAAAGAATTAAAGCGCGATGACGATTCATCCAAATCTCATCGCGCTTTAGTGGAGTGGATTTGACATTCGCGCAGGCTCAGCCCCGAGTTCGTTAGCGAATGTCAAATCCAAAACTCCACTAGAAACCCTATACTTACTAGTGGTCCTTTGATCCTAACATTCGCAAATGTGTGTGCCGAACCGGGATGCGAATGTTAGGATCGGACCACTAGCCGGTTTAAGCGATTGGCAAACGCCGCCGGATCTTCCGGCAGTTCGCCGTCCAAAATCTGGGCCTGTTCGAGCAGGAGGAAAGATAGATCGGCGGCGTCGGCGCCGGCTTGCGGGATGGCTGCCACCAAGGGATGGCGCAGGTTGATTTCAAGAATGGGTTTGGTGCCCGGTCCTCGATTTTGCTGCGCCAGCAACCGCTCGAGTTCACGATCGGGGCCGTGGCTGCCGGCGACGAGACAGGAGGCGCTCGCGGTCAAGCGCTGCGAGGCGCGCACATCCGACACGCGCTCGCCGAGATTTGCTTTGATCGTCGCGATCACCATGGCCTCGTCGGTGTCGGATTTCGCGTCGTCTTTCTTTTCGCCGTCGAGCAGCGGAATCAAATTGAAGTCGATATCGCCTTGACTGAGGGACTTGAGCGGCTTGCCCTCGAAATCGAGCCGCGCCGAGGTCCAGAACGCGTCCACCGGATCGGTGAGGAGCAAAACCTCGATGCCGCGGGCGGTTGCCGATTCAAGCTTGGGATTGCTTTTGAGCCGGTCGAGGCTGTCACCGGCCAGAAAGTAAATCTCGGTCTGGTTCGCTTTGAGATCGGCGACATATTGCTTCAGTGTGCGTTTTTCGCCCGCCGTGGTCGTGAAGTGCGACAATGCCAACAATTTTTCGCGCCGCTCGAAATCCTCGTAAATGCCTTCCTTGATCACAGGGCCGAATGCATCCCAGATTTTGGCGAAATTCTCCGGCTGTTTGTCGGCAAGCGTCTCCAGTTCGCCGATGACGCGCCCCGTGACGGCCTTTCGGATTTGCACCAATTGCGGATTGTTCTGCAACATCTCGCGCGAGAGATTGAGCGGCAAGTCCTCAGAGTCGATGACGCCGCGGATGAAGCGCAAATAAGCCGGCAAAAGCTCGGCATCGTCGGTGATGAACACCCGCCGGACGTAAAGCTTCACCCGGCCCTTGCGGGAGGGATCGAACAAATCGAACGGCTTGGCCGAAGGTGCAAACAAAAGCACCGCGTAGGAATATCGCCCCTCGGCGCGGTAATGCAGCGTCATCGCCGGTTCGTCGAAGGCGCCGGCAATCGACTTATAGGCTTCGTTGTAGTCTTCGGGCTTGAGTTCGGATTTCGGCCGCTGCCAGAGCGCGCTTGCCGAATTGATCTGCTTGGCTTCACCCTTGTCGTTGACCAGTTCGATCGGAAACTGGATGTTGTCGGAATAGGCGCGGACGATGCGCTCGATCTCATAAGTTTCTAAATATTTCGCAGCATCAGCCTTGAGATGCAGGATGATGCGCGTCCCGCGCTTGGGCGTCTGAGTGTCGTTCGTGCCGGCTGGCGCGATTTCGAAACCCGACCCGCCCTCGGACGACCACGACCATGCTTCATCCGTGCCGGCGCGGCGGCTCATGACGACAATGCGCTCACTGACCATGAAGGCCGAGTAAAAGCCGACGCCGAATTGTCCGATCAAATTGGTCCCGTCCTTGGCCTCCTTTAAGCGTGAAACAAAGGATTTGGTCCCGGAGCGGGCGATGGTGCCGAGATTGTCGATCAATTCCTGCCGGCTCATGCCGATTCCGGTATCGGCGATCGTCAGCGTCTTGTTGTTCTTGTCGGGGATGATCTGGATTTTCGGCGAGCCGTCATCCCCCATCAGTGCCGGTTCGGCGATTGCTTCATAGCGCAGCTTGTCGCAGGCGTCGGACGCGTTTGAAATCAGTTCGCGCAGGAAGATATCGGTCTGTGAATAGACCGAATGCACCATCAGGTTCAGGAGTTCGGAGACCTCGGCCTGAAATGGCTGAGATTCAATGGTGGGCTCTGGGGTCGTCATGGTCTTGGCTCGCGGGAGAAAACGGGGACTGTCGATATAGCGGGCTGGGATTCAAGATCAAGTTCAAGTCGTTTGGAATAGGGGTGAAAAAAGCCGGCTCGGAGGGGCGCGATGGGCGAGGGTCACAGGCCCGTGGAGACCACAGGCTTGTGAACGGAGAAGGGAGGTGCACACGGCCCCATGTTTCGTTATAGAGCGGCGATCCCACCAATGCTTAAGGAATCCTAATGAAGCGCATATTCGTTTTGGCCGCGGGCCTATTTTCGGTTTCGCTCGCGCAGGCCGCCGAGCCGGTCAAGATCGGCATCACCACGATCTTAAGCGGCCCGCTGGCCGAGCGGGGACAACAGGAGCAATATGGCGCGCAGCTCGCGCTCGACCGCATCAATCAAGCCGGCGGCGTGCTCGGCCGCCCCGTGGAAGCCTTTTACGCCGACAATGCATGCAAGGGCGATATCGGGGTGCCCGCGACCAAGCGGTTGATCGAGCAAGAGCATGTTCCGGTCGTGATCGGCGCGCTGTGTACGCCGGTCACCCACGCCATCATGCCGGTGATGGAGCAGGCCAAAGTGCCGCTGGTGATCGCAACCTCGGCGGGCCAGGATTTCGTTGACGCCTCCGGCCAAGGCGGCAACGATTTTGCGTTCAAAACCATCCCGTCCGAGGTGGATATTGCCCACGCTCTCACGCGATGGTTGAAATCCCACAATGTCAAATCCATCGCAGTCGTGGCCGATGACGGCGAGTTTCAGCATGCCAACGCGGTTGCCATGGTCAAAGCGGCCCGCGATGCCGGATTGAATGTCACGGCGGACGAAACCATTCCGAAAGACACCAAGGATTTTGTGGCGATATTCGATAAGTTAAAGAGCGGATCACCCGGCGAACTCGTCGCCATTCTCGGGCCCTCGACGGCGGGATTTTTCAGGGCCTATGAAGCATCAAGCTGGAAAGTGCCGGTGACGGGCCGGTTCGATCTTGGCGGCGCGCTGGGGGCGGTTTCTCAGGGTTTCCGCGATGCCGGCGGCCTGTCCGAATTGACGGGCGTGGCCGTCTTCACGACCGCTTTGGACAAGCCCGAAGTGCAGGACTTTGTTGCTTCGTACAAGGCGCATTACGGATTAGTGCCCTCGCAGCGCTCGTTCTTTGTGTTCGAGGCGACGTATCTCGTGGTCGATGCCATCAGGCGCGCCGGTTCCGATCAGCCGGCGGCGATCAAGCAGGCGCTCAAAACCACGACGATGCCGTCACGGCTGGGAGGCAATTATGCGCCGGACGACCATAATCACGCGCATACGCCGGTGCAGATTTTAGGCTTGCGCGACGGCAAACCGGCGGTGATCGCGATCGAATAGCGGGACGAAATCGCCAAGGCTGGGAGCCCTGAAGCAACATCGGTTCTGATTGAATCAGAACCGATGTTCTGGGACTCTTGACTCGTCTTTCCATTCGTCGAACGATGGCGATCTCGTCCAAAAGAGTTACGTGGTGTTCATGGCGGAAAGCAATTCAGCGATCGGCGAAAATGCAATCGAGTTGATCACCGCCGACCGTGGAGCGCATTACGAGCCGTTCGGCTGGCACCATTGGCCCGAGCATCCCTGGCTCGCCTACCAATTCCGCCGTGGCCTTGGCGAAACCCAGGAAGGCGGCGGCAGCGTCAGCGAGGTGATGCAGGCGGGATCGCGGATGATTCCGGGCGACCTTGAAAGTTGGCATGCCGAGTGGATGCGGATTGCGGAGCGTAACTGGAAGCGGGGGCTTGTCGAGGAGACGGCGGGCCATATCCGCACCGCGATGAACTGCTTCCTGCGCGCGGCGGATTATTACCGCCAGGCCGAATTTCACCTTGATCCTGACGATCCCAGGCGGCTGCCGACCTTCGAGAAGATGGAGGCCTGCTCGCATAGATTCATTTCGTACCTCAATCCGCCGGGAGAGCTGGTCGAAATTCCCTATGAGGCGGGTAAACCGATCTGCGGCTATTTCATTCGCGCGCCATTTCCGGGCAAGAAATTGCCGGTGCTGATTTGTATGGGTGGGCTTGATTCGATCAAAGACGAGATGTGGTTCATGCAGGCGCATGGCTGTCTGCAACGCGGCATTTCGGTGTTGATGATCGACGGGCCGGGGCAGGGCGGTACGCTGCGCCGGCACAAGATCGCGACCCGCCATGACAGCGAGGTGCCGATCGGCAAATGCATCGACTGGCTGGAAAAGCGCGACGATGTCGATAGCAAACGGATCGCGGTGTGCGGCTCCAGCCTTGGCGGCTATTACGCGGCGCGCGCCGGTTGCTACGAGCCGCGTTTGGCGGCGGCGATCTCGCATGGGGCGATCTGGTCGGTGCATGACATGTGGGGCACCAAGGGCGAGGATTTCGGCCTTGCCATGCACATAAAATGGGTGTTCGGCGTCAAATCGATGCGCGAGGCTCACCAACTGATGAAGCCGTTCACGCTCAAGGGTCATTTGGAAAACATGCGCTGCCCCTATCTGGTGCTGCATGGCGGTCACGACGTGCTGACCGTGACGGCGGCGCGAAGTACCTATGATTATGCCAAAGCGCACGGCGTCGACGCGACCTTGCGCGTGCTTGATCCCGAAGAAACCGGCGCCGAACATTGTCAGCATGACAATCCGACCATCGGGCAGGAAGTTCTGGCCGATTGGCTTGCCGACCGCTTCGGTATCGATCAACGGGCGCTTCTAAAGACGTCCATCAATCCTTTTGTTTGAGGCGCGCCATGAATCCGCTCATCAATCTGGGTGTTGATCACCCCAAGGCCGCGGTGGTGGCGATCGATCTGCATCGCGGCCATCTAGATATGGCGGTCGCCACCATGCCGACCGCGCCCGATGTCGCCTTGCGGGTGATCGCCGCCAATAAGCGGTTGTTCGATTGGTGCCGCGGCGTCGGCATTCCTGTCATCCATCAGGTGACGTCCTATCGCGATGCCGATGAAATCCGCGTCAATCCGTTCTGGCGCACCCGCGCGGAGGATCCGGCCTCTACGCGCAAGAACGCGATGCGGCATAACATCATCGGCGGGCCCGGCTGCACGGTGATGCCGCAATTGCTCGATGCGCGCGATTTTATCGTCAACACCAAAAAACGTTACGATTGCTTTCTCGGAACCGATCTCGATTTTCTATTGCGCTCGCACGGCATCAACACGCTCTTGATGATCGGCGTGAACACCAATTCCTGCGTGCTCGCCACCACGACGGCGGCCAATGTCCGCGATTACTCGGTGATCGTTGTCGAGGATTGCGTCGACAGCATGGATGGTCCGGAACTGCATGCGGCGGGGCTCGCTTGCATCCGTACCGCCTTTGGCTTGGTGATGAACACGGATGCGGTGATGGCGCTTGACGGACTTGCCCCGCGCGAGCCAAACGCGGCATGATTGCCTTTCCATAACCGCTTAGAGAGTACCCGCCATGACCGGCCCCATGATTCCGCGCGAACGCTCCAAATATTCCGCCATCGTCGATCGCCCGCCACTGAAATTGCCGGGCGGGGCGCGCATCATTGTCTGGACCATCGTCAATCTGGAGGTGTGGGATATTTCCAAGCCGATGGCGCGGCAGGTGCTGCCGGCGCCGACCGGCGCTCCCTTGTTGCCTGACGTGCCGAACTGGAGCTGGCACGAATATGGCATGCGGGTTGGCGTGTGGCGGTTCTTCGATCTCTACAAAAAACTCGGCGTCGCGCCGACGCTCTCGATCAACGCGCGCGTCTGCGAGGATTATCCGCGCGTGGCGCAACAGGCCAAGGACGCGGGGTGGGAATTCATGGGCCACGCCTATGAACAAGGGCCCATTCATAAAGAGGCCGACCAGAAGGCGATGATCGCGCGCTCGATGGGGGTGATTGAGAAATTCACCGGCAAGCGTCCGGTCGGTTGGCTCGGACCGGGTCTCACGCAGACGCTGGAGACGCCGGAAAACCTGGTCGAGGCCGGCGTCAAGTATATCGGCGATTGGGTCTATGACGACGAGCCGACCACGATCCGCACCGACAAGGGACCCTTGGTCACACTGCCCTATACGGTGGAGTTGAACGATATTCCGATGATGCTGGTGCAGCATCACGACAGCGATCATCTGCTCCGGCGCACCATCGACAGTTTCGATCGGCTCTATGCCGAGAGCAAGGAACGGCCGAAGATCGTCTCGATTGCGATCCACCCCTATATTTCCGGCCAGCCGTTTCGAATAAAATATCTCGAACAAATCTACGATTACGTGAACAAGCACGAAGGTGTGGTGCACTGGAACGGCGAGCAAATCCTGAATTGGTATCAGGGCCAAAAGGCATGAGCGGTCACGCTCCGCACGCGCTTGCCGCGACCGAAGCCGCGGTCGCAGGCGGCGGCGCCTTTCCGGTTCGCCGCATCTATTGCGTCGGCCGCAACTATCTCGACCATATCCGCGAGATGAAGGAGGCGGACGAACGCGATCCGCCATTTTTCTTTCAGAAGCCCCGCGACGCCTTGGTGGCGGACGGCGCGCGCGTGCCTTATCCGCCGTTCACTTCGGATTTTCAGTTCGAGGTCGAACTCGTGGTCGCGCTCGGCAAGGGCGGCCGCGATGTAGCGGTGAGAGAGGCCAACGAGCTCATTTGGGGTTATGCGGTGGGCATCGACTTCACGCGGCGCGACCGTCAGCGCGACGCGCGCGATGCGCGTTTGCCTTGGGAGGCCGGCAAGAGCTTCGATGCGTCGGCGCCGTGCGGGCCAATCGCGCAGGTGAAAAATTCCAGCCATTTCGAGCGTTGCGCGATCGCCTTGTCGGTCAATGGCGTTGAGCGCCAGCGTGGCGATATCGGCCAGATGATCTGGAGCGTCCCCGAAGTGATTGCGCAATTGTCCAAGCAAGTGACGCTTGCGCCGGGCGATCTGATCTATACCGGGACGCCTTCGGGCGTAGGCCCTGTGGTGCCGGGCGATCTGATCACCGCGCGCATCGACGGGCTGCCGTCGCTGACCATCACCATCGCGCCACCAGAGACATGACCATGCAGCCGACCGAACGCATCAGCTACTCACCGATCACCGAGCGGCCGCCGTTGAAATTACCCAACGGTGCGCGCATGGCGCTGTGGGTGATCGTCAATGTCGAGGAGTGGGACGCAAAACAGCCGATGCCGCGCACGGTGTTGACGCCGCCGGCCGGTGGTTCGCCATCGCCCGATATTCCGAATTGGGCCTGGCATGAATATGGCAACCGCGTCGGATTCTGGCGTCTGCTCAAAGTGTTTGACGAATTCAAGATTCCCGGCGTTCTCGCCATCAATGGCTCGGCGCTCGCCGCTTATCCTGCGATCGTGGAAGCGGCCAAGGAGCGCCATTGGGAGTTCATGGGTCACGGTTTTACCCAGCGCAACATGCAAAAGGTCGA
>DATGJS010000151.1:0-9229 GCA_035295025.1 Bradyrhizobium sp. | reverse complement strand
CGATCGAGACGCTCGTTGAGCATGTCGTGGACGCGGTCGGCGAGTTCGACGAACTCGTCGTGGACGTGGCCGGTCTTGAAGTTGAGGCTCGTGGTCAGGCGTTCCGACGCATCGAGCACCGCGCGGGTGGTCTCGGCGCTGGCTTCCTCGAGGCGGTCGAGCAGGTCGCCGCCGCGCTCGCCGAGCGCCAGGATCATGTTGTCGCCGGCATTGGAGAGGGCGCTCGTGATATGCGAGCCGCGTTCTTCGAGCGCGCCGGTGATGCTCTTGGCGACTTCGTCGACGCGGGAGGCGATCGCATCCGAAATCAGCGCAATGTCGTGACGCAAATCGATCTGCACGCCGGAGATGGCGCTGCGCACCTGTTCGGCCTGGCCGACCAGATTGTCGCGCTGATGGGCGATGTCCTGCAACAAGGCGCGGATGCGCACCTCGTTGTCGCTATAGGCGCGCTCAAGGGCCGAGACTTCATTGGCGACCAGCGTTTCGAGTTCGCCGGCCCGCGCGATCGCGCGTTCGACGCCGTCGCCCATCGCCGCGACTTCGCGGCGGATCGCTTGTCCCACCGTCACCATGGAATCGCTGGCGGCGCCTTCGGGCTCGGAGAAACGGATCGCCACCTGCGCCATCGATTGTGCGATCATGCGC
This sequence comes from Bradyrhizobium sp., assembly GCA_035295025.1. GTDB lineage: Bacteria > Pseudomonadota > Alphaproteobacteria > Rhizobiales > Xanthobacteraceae > Bradyrhizobium. The sequence continues at coordinate 8,581 of DATGJS010000151.1, read as the reverse complement.
AATTCCTGGCCGCGCCAGGACAGGCTCGCCAAGAAATAAAACAGCAGGACCGGCGCAAAGAACAAAGCCGCAAGGCCCGCCAGCGCCAGCGTGCCGCCCGGGCCCTGACCGATCATGGCTTGCAATGACGGCAGAAAACTCAAGGTGAGAATGACCGCGCCGAGAATCCACACCCCCGCAAACAGTGTTGCCAGCGTGTAGACGTTGCGGGCAGGGCGGCCCTTTTGGATCGCCTGCAGGATTTGACCGATGGTTTCGCGATCGTCATTGGCGGCGCGGCGGGTCGCGCGCGGCTCTTCAATGGCGTTGAAGACCTGGCGGTCATTTCCCGGGCGGGTATCGAAGGTCGGCCCGTCAAAAGAGGGCGCGGCCGAGGGCGATACTTGCGCGGGCTCGCTGCGGACCGAACCCCTGTTGTTGCCCACCGAACCGTCACTGATGTTCAGGGCTTCCTGGATGGCCGAAAGCGCGACTTCGGTCGGGTCTTTGACCTTTTTGGGGGTGTTCGCCATGTTCAGTCCGAGCCCTCGTGTTACTTTTCGTTTTACGCAGTCAGGAAAAAAGCCTGCGAAATGCCCCCGCAAGCCCAAACCGGTGTCGTCACCTCGGCGCTCCCAAGGGCACGGTCTATCGAGATCGGCCTATCCGCTGGTGAGGTCCCGCCGGGCATCCTATTGGCTAGACGCTGCGAATGAAATGGTGGCGATTAATACAATCTTAATCATCGTTAACAGCGTTGCCCAGTAAGACCTTACAAACTCTCGAAATTTCGCGGTGATGGTTAATTCGGGCAAGTCTTCGCTGAAAACAAGGCGAACTTGCGGCGTCAAACCCGCTATTAACCACTTCCGTGATTGGTTTGTCGAAAGCCGCCTCTCGCGGCGCATCGAGCGACCTTTTTGGGTTCCCATGCCGCTTCATCTGGACCGGATTGACTGGATGCCATCGCCCCCGCTCGCTCCCGATGACGGTCCGATTGATCTTTCGCATCTTCAGCGGATGACGCTCGGCGACGGGCGCCTGGAGCAAGAGGTGCTCGGGATGTTTTCGGCGCAAGCCTCGCGCCTGGCCGGCGCGCTTGCGCTTTTGCCGGCCGATACGGGCGCGCTGGTGCATACGCTCAAAGGTTCGGCGCGCGCGGTCGGTGCTTTCGCGGTGGCGGATGCGGCCGCCCATCTTGAAGCGCAGATCAAGTCCGGCGGCGATATCGCCGAGGCATTGGCCGGGCTCAATGCGGCGGTGGCGCAGGCGCTTGCCGCGATCGAGGCCATGCTGCGCCAAGCTTGACCCGGCCCGTCAGTGCGCGGCGAAAAATGCTTCGCGATTCTGCGGCGAAGTCCTTGCTGACTGAATCCTATCTTTTTAATTCGTGTCCTGCGCTCGCCCGGCGCTGGGAAGGCGTCATGCCGTATCGTTTCCGAAACGCGCGGTTGAAGTAGGACAGATCGCCGAATCCGCACTCCACCGCAAGGGCGCTGATGGTGCGGTCACGGTGACCCAAATCGGTAAGCAGCCGATGCACGCGCTCCAGCCTTTGCTCGAGCAGAAACGCCGACAGGGTTGTCTGCTCGTTCTCAAAGATCATTTGAACGTACCGGGCGGTCACGTGATGACGCAGCGCGAGCCACTCGGTCGTCAAATCGCGGTTACCGAGATTTTCGATCACGTCGGCCTTGATCGCGACGAGCCGCGCGGCCGCGGTGCCGAGACCCTCCATCGCCGCGGCGATTGCGGGCGGCGGGCCAAGCACGAGCGCGGCGAGTTGATGCACATGGGCAATGATGGCTCCGCGTATTTCCGGTGTCATCGGCGCGTTGCTGTCCAAGAGGAAACCCAGATAATTTTTGAGTAATTGTAACCCGTCGGAGCCCGCGGGTATCACGCGCGCAAGCCTGGTATCGAGGTTGCGGATGCGAGAAAGTGCCGTGCGCGGAACGCTGAGGCCGAGAGCCGATCCAGGGGACGGCCGGGTAAATACGCTCGGCTCCAGGGATGAAATCGCAAAACCCTCGCCTTCGCCCAGAACGACTTCGCTACCCCGAGCCGTAACGGTCAGCGGACCTGACAAATTGATGACCAGGCTCACATCATCGTCGCCATCTCCGATCAGTTCGTGGGTTCGTTCATCGCGCATTCCGCTCAGGCTGGCTTTGGCGATGGTGAGGCCAGGCCACTCATAACCCTGATCTCGACCTTCAAAATAGATCCGGGAAGCGGTTGGCTGTCGATTCGCATCGCTTTTCTGGCAACGACGTCCCGCCACAGACCGAGCCGTTCCTGTTCAGGTAATTGGTCCGTGGAAAATTCGAACCTGCCTCCGTGAGCAGCTTCACCGAACACTGTCGCACCTCTGATTTAACCCAGGGATGTCGCATATTGGCAACAGTTTTTCGAAAAGGGAACCGTTTCGCCCCCGGCTTCGTCTCAGGCCGAGGGTCGTTCGCTCCAGTCCAAGCCAGATCGAAGGCGGCCTTGCTAGGGCTGAATCGGCATTGGGCCATTGTCCGCCGTCACTGACAGGCGCGGTTTCAACCTAACGGGGCATCGTATGCGGAAGTTGCTATTGGGAAGTGTAATGACGTTGGCGATGGTCGTCGTCGCCGCTGCGGCCGACTTGCCCCAAGCCGCCCCGGCCGCGATGTATTCCAAAGCGCTGGTGCCATCGCCGGAATGGAACTGGACGGGGTTTTACGTCGGCGTGCAAGGCGGCGCCGGACAAGGCACAACTCAGGATTCCGAAACGGCGTTACAGAACTGTATTGCAGGACCATGTGCTGGGGTCGCGGTGATTTCGCCTCCAGGCTTTTTGCAGAACAGCTACACCATGAACGGCCTGCACGGCGGCGGGACCGCCGGCTTCAATTGGCAAACTGGCCGGCTCGCTTTCGGCGTCGAAGGCGATATCAGCGGGGCCAACATCGCCGGAACCAGCTCTGGATTGACAGCAGGAGTAAGTGGCAGTGGTTGCGCCAACTCCTTCACATCACTTCCCGGCACCAATGTCCTTTGCCACACCAAAATGCCTTGGTTCGCCACCGCCGCGGGACGCCTCGGTGTGACGTTTCACGACACACTCTTGTACGTCAAGGGCGGCGCGGCGTGGGGACATTTCGACCAGGATGTTACGGCTGCTAACGTTAATGTAATACCAGTGAACGTTCTTTCAGCCGCTTCCGTCGCCTCCAACCGATTAGGCTACACGGTCGGCGCAGGTATCGAATACGCCCTATGGAATAACTGGTCGGCGAAGTTCGAATACGACTACATGGATTTCGGTACTCATAATGTCACTTTTGCCTTCACCGGTCCCGCTTTGCTTGGCGGGCCTGGCCAGTTCAAGTTTTTCAACGACGAACGCGCATCGGTTCATATCGTCCGGGCTGGCTTGAATTACAGGTTTGATTGGGGCGGACCTGTCGTCGCGAAATACTGATACGAAGCTCCGGCTTTTTCATTTTAGCGATCAGGGCCCCGGTACTCCCGGGGCCTTCTTCTTTTGTGCCTCCGGTCTCCAGATCGGCGGTACTAGCGTTGACCGGATCGACCCGTTATAGGAGCGGCCGGACCCTTTTTTCGGCAATACGAGCGAACATGGCCAAAATCCACTTTGTCGACCACACCGGGCAAACCCGCACGATTGAGGTCGAAAACGGCGCCACCGTCATGGAGGCGGCGATCCGTAACGCAATTCCGGGTATCGAGGCCGAGTGCGGCGGCGCCTGCGCTTGCGCGACCTGTCACGTCTATGTCGATGAGGCTTGGCGCGAGAAGGTCGGTCCGCCCTCGCCGATGGAAGAGGACATGCTGGACTTCGGCTTCGACGTGCGGCCGAACTCGCGCCTGTCCTGCCAGATCAAGGTCTCCGATCAGCTCGACGGCTTGGTGGTTTCGACCCCGGAACGGCAGGCCTGATCCACATTATCGATGTGGGTTGTTGATCGGCGCGCTCATTTGAGGTTGGGCTGCTGCGCGTCGCGGCGAATCCAGCGTTGGAAATTCGCGATGATCTCGGGCGTGAGCGGTGTCGGCTTGCGCGTCGCCTCACTGATCAAAACCGTCACCGATTGCGCCGACGCCACGCAGCGGCCTTGCGAAAATACGACTTGATCAAAGGTCACGGAAGTCCGGCCGAATTTGGTCACCCCAAGCCCCAGTTCGATGGAACCCGGCCAACGCAATTCGGCGCGGAAATGGATGTCGAGGCGCACCATGATCCAGGCAAGGCCCGGAGGCATCAGCCCAAAGCTGCGATCCTTCATCAGGGTGACGCGGCCGGTTTCGAAATAGGTCGCGTAAACCGCGTTGTTGACGTGGCTGTTGGGATCGAGATCGGCAAAGCGGACATTGTCGGTCAACCGGTAGGGGAAATCCTCAAGCCGCGGCGTTGAATCAGGCAGAGCAGGGGCATTCACAGGGGGCGTCTCCGAAATCCGCGCTCTTACAGCGTAGTTATCGAATTCCGGCAAGGGGTTGTGACGGTCGCTGAAGCCATATTTTGGCTTTCTTCCGGCCTGTCGGTTGGTTAGATACGATCGAAAGGCGGCTGCCCGCCGCCCATCCAACCGAAAAGAAGCGACATGAGCGAAGCCATCAAGACCGACGTGCTGATCATTGGCGCAGGCCCGTGCGGGCTGTTTGCCGTTTTCGAACTGGGCCTGCTCGATATGAAGGTCCATCTTGTCGATATTCTCGACAAAATTGGCGGCCAATGCGCCGAACTCTATCCGGAAAAACCGATCTACGACATTCCGGGCATTCCGCTGGTGACGGGGCAGGGCCTCACCGAGGCGCTGATGGAACAGATCAAGCCGTTCAACCCGACCTTTCATCTCAACGAAATGGTCGAAAAGATCGAAAAGATCGGCGATCCCGCGTTCCGCGTGACCACCGACGCCGGCAAAATCTTCGAATGCAAGGTGGTGGTGATTTCGGCCGGCGGCGGTTCGTTCCAGCCCAAGCGTCCGCCGGTCCCGGGCATCGAGGCCTATGAAGGCACCTCGGTGTTTTACGCCGTTCGCAAGATGGAACAGTTCCGCGGCAAGGAGCTTCTGATCGTCGGCGGCGGCGATTCCGCGCTCGATTGGACGCTGAACCTTCATCCGATCGCCAAGCGCGTGACCTTGTTGCATCGGCGCGACGATTTCCGCGCCGCGCCTCACAGCGTCGAGCAGTTGCGTGCGCTCGTCGCGGCCGGCAAGCTCGATCTGAAAATCGGCCAGGTCACCGCGCTCGAAGGCGAAAGCGGGGTGCTGCGCGGCGCGGAGGTCAAGGGCAACGACAATACGCTCACGCGGATTGCATGCGATACGATGCTGCCGTTCTTCGGCCTCACCATGAAGCTTGGGCCGGTGGCGAATTGGGGCATCGCGCTTGAGAACAATCTAGTGCCGGTCGAGACCTCGGCTTTCGAGACCAGCGTGCCCGGAATCTTCGCGATCGGTGATATCAATACCTATCCCGGCAAGCTCAAGCTGATTTTGTGCGGGTTTCACGAGGGGGCGCTGATGGCGCAGAAGGCGCATCGCTACGTCTATCCGGACAAACGCCTCGTCTTTCAGTACACGACGTCGTCTTCGAGCCTGCAAAAGAAGCTCGGCGTCAATTAAGAATTCGCGGTCACGGGGAGCGAATGTCAAATCTACTCCACTAGCCGCCCCTGGAATGCCGGGCCGAACGGCCTTAGTCTCACCATATCGCCCCGAGCTGATCAGGTGATGACGATGCGCACTATTCTGACGATCGCCGGCGGTTTTGCTATCGCCATTGCCGCCGTCATGCCGTCATTTGCGGCAGAGCCCAGCGCGGCGGGGCTCTGGCAGAAGCTGGAAGATGGCAAGCCCGTCATCTGGGTTTTGATGATCGATCACCAGGACGGCATGTTCGAAGGCGTGATCGCCAGGACCTTTCCGAAGCCGGGAGAGGTCGAACATGATATTTGCTCGAAATGCACCGACGATCGCAAGAACGCGCCGGTGCGCGGAATTTCCTTCATCCGCGACATGAAGCGCAATGGCCTCGAATATGAAGGCGGCAACATCCTCGATCCCAGGGATGGGCAAATCTGGAAAGCAAAGATGAGCGTCAGCATCGATGGGCAGGAACTCACGCTGCGCGGTTATGTCCTCACGCCGTTATTGGGCAAGAATGAAATCTGGCACCGCTTGCCGGACTCAGAATTCGCATCCGTCGATCCGTCGATCCTCGCCAAATATCTGCCGGGACAGGCCGCCACGGCCAAGCCGCCGACGCCCAATACCAAGCGGCCCGCATCCGTGCCGAAATGATCGAAATCATGATGTGATCGGGGACCGGTCTAAAGCGCGATGAGATTTGGTCGAATCGTCATCGCGCTTTAATTCTTTGTTGGAGCATGATCTTTTCGGAAAACCGCTTCACACTTTTCCGGATCATGCTCTAGCGGCGGGCGCGCGAGCGTTGCGGGAAGGGCAAGGTTGCCTTGGCCCCGACAATTTCGGTTTCTTCCGTGCGCGTCGAGGCAGCGCATATTCCGCCCCTGCGGCGCTGCTGCCATGGCAGCACCACGCTCAACCAGAGTTCGCGGGTTCCCATGATCGAGATCGCGATGCCGAACGGAATCATGAAATAAAGGATGCGGAAGACCACGAGCGTCGCCAGCAATTGCTCCCGGCCAAATTGCGGAAGCGCGACCAGCATGGCGGCGTCGAACACGCCGATCGAGCCCGGCGCGTGGCTGGCAAAGCCGAGCAGGGTGGCCAGAATGAACACCACCGCCAGCGAAATGAAATCGATGTCGGGCTGGGCGGGCATCAGCAAATACATCGCAAGCGCGCAGAAGCCGAGATCGACCACGCCGATCAGGATTTGCACAAGCGTCAGCGGCGCCGAAGGCAATCTGACTTTCCAGCCGTTTTGTCCGAGCTCGCGCCGTTCCTCGCCGAGGCTGAGCCAGACGAAATAAGCAAGGATGGCGCCGAGGACGCCGAGCGCAATCAGCCGATTGATCGCCGGCGGCAATTGATCCATCGTCGAGGCGGCCCAGGGATGCCACGCCATGCCGACGCCGAGCACGAAAGTATTGCCGAGCCAAAAGGTCAGGCCGGAGAGAAAGCAGATTTTGGCGACATCGACGGCGCTCAGGCCATAATCGGAATAGATTCGGAAGCGAATCGCGCCGCCCGTGAAAACCGTCGCACCGATATTGTGGCCGATTGAGTAGCTGGTGAAGCTGGACAACGCCGCGATCCGGTAAGGCACATGCTTTTTGCCGATCGTCCTCAGGGCGAAGAAATCGTAAAATGTCAGGGTGCTGAAGGCGCCGAATACGCAGAGCGCGGCCAGCGCAATGTGGTGCGGCGATATGTCGGTCAAGGCCACCAGCATGACGCCGGTGTCGATGCCCTTTAAAGTGCGGACCAAGGTGGTAATCGCAAAGGCGATGATGGCGAGGCTTGCGGCGATCCCGAGCCGCTTCCAGCCGATCCGTTCCTTGAAGCCGTGCCGCAGCATGGCCAGCAGCCGATACATTCGTCCTCCAAGCAAAGCGGCAATGCGTCGCCAGCCTCTCAAAGCGATCCCGATAAATTGGGCCAATCGCTCTGAATAGGAGACCCTTAAGGCAAAAACCTTGACTTGTGCAGTCCTTGACAAAGCGACCGAGGGTCGCAGATGGGCAACCCCACGCCTCACATAATATTGTCATATTGCCGAATCAGGCGGAACAGGCGCGCAGCGGCTGGCTGCGGCAGAAGTCCCGCATTCCCGGTCTTGCCGGTTTTCATCTTCCTTCAGGAACATCGTCGGCGCTCGCTGGTTAGCGCGATATCAGCAAAGCGAACATGGCGGTGTTGATCCCCCGCGAGGGCGTGCCGTTCGCAAAACGATTAAAGGAGCCAAGCGATGGGACTCTTTACACAGGACATCAAGACATTGAACGATCTCTTCGTCCATCAGTTGCAGGACATTTATTACGCCGAGAAGCAACTGGTGAAGGCGTTGCCGAAAATGGCCGGCAAGGCGACGGACCAACAGCTCAAGCAGGGTTTTTTGACCCATCTGGATGAAACCAGGATGCATGTGCAGCGGCTCGAACAAGTGTTCCAGATGCTTGGCGCGGAGGCGAAGGCGATCGATTGTCCGGCGATCGACGGCATCATCGAGGAAGCTGACGAGGTTGCCGGCGAGGTTATCGACAAGCCGGTGTTGGACGCCGCCTTGATCAACGCCGCGCAGGCGGCCGAACATTACGAGATTGTCCGTTATGGCAGCCTGATTGCCTGGGCCAAGCAACTCGGCCGCAACGATTGCGCGAGCGTTCTCCAGAAGACGCTGGAGGAGGAACGCGCGACCGACAAAAAACTGACTTCGCTCGCCGAGAGCAAGGTCAATCTTCGCGCCGCGAGCTAAAGCGTTTTCGAGCGAAGGGGTCTCGCGAAGAAAATGCGTTCAACTAATACCAAGGGCCCGAATTGATGACTCGTGGTTAGGATTCCCATTGGGGATTTTGTCTGATTCACTGTGCGCGAGGCATGATTCGCGCGGGGTGTGTGATGTCGGTTGCGATTGAGGTGACGCGGCTGGAGCGCTCGTCGGCGGAGTTGCG
>DATGJS010000150.1:0-8425 GCA_035295025.1 Bradyrhizobium sp. | reverse complement strand
AAACGGTTTTGCAGACCGCTGCGTAACCACTCCGCCACGTGGCCCCATGGGGTCGGATCAATACAGGCGATCACGCGCGCAGGCAACCAGCCTGACACATTTCCGCAACGCCCGCCCATCTGGGCCCCACTCGCTGTTTTTACGCCCGCTTGCGACGGCGAAAATCCCGCTTGGGATGCGATTTGGACGTCAGTTGGGGCTGTTCGTCTTGCACGGCCTGATATCGCGCCAGCATCCTCTCAAAACTGTCGTTCAAACTCTCGGCAATGTCTTGCCGGCCCTCCAGCTTTGAAAGAAGCATCGCCGCCGCTTCGATGGTGGAAAGCCCGTCACGGCGGGGCTCCCGGCGGAGCTTGCCGTAGCGCGATGGGCGCTTCGGTCCAAGGACGACGCGTTGGCATTTCAACATCCAGGCGTTCCGCCACCACAGCGCCTTGGCCTGGCTCCAGGTGCCGTCGAGTAGCACGATCCCCTCAATTCCTTGGAAAATGGCGCGTTGCCCCTCCTCGGCTTGGCCTTTGCGGCTGATGGCCACCACCTCATTGGCGGTATCGAGATCGGCAACTTTCGCGGAGCCGAGATAAAGCACCGCCCAACGGGAGGGGTCGGCAACCGGCCGTCCCAGCGCCTTGGCAAGGCTCGGCCAGGACAATCCAATCCTGAGAACCGCCTTTTTCAATTGCAAGGCGGCGAGGCGCGCCGTACCGAGCGTTCGATCTTGTTCCTGCGGATGCTGCAAAATCAGCACCTCGATGCGATGATCGATTTCCAGGAGGCCACCGCAAATACACAAGGGTGCCGGTTTGCGGCAATGGGGGCATTCGGAAATGGCCGCATTGGATCCGCCGCTATCATTTAACCCTGATGTTTTTGCCATGCGCCCGCTATACGCCGCGAAGCCACGCGCTTCAACGGCTCGCGGCATGTCCCTAATATCCCGGCTTATAAGTTTCACCCGCCGAAGCTTCTCAGGGGAACGCGGTTGCTTGTGAGATCAACGGGATGAGAAGAATGGAATGCGCGTCGCGAAGCGCAAACCGGCTTCCACTTTGGCCGATAGCGCTCTACTGTTGAGCCGCTGCGGTTCGCATATTGCGGCACCCCATGTTTCGGCCCGGACAAGCAAGATTCGCGCGCATGAAAATCAACAATGACGTTATCGAGGCGATCGGCAATACCCCCCTCATCAAGTTGACGCGGGCCTCCGAAATGACGGGCTGCACGATTCTCGGCAAGGCCGAATTCATGAATCCCGGTCAATCCGTCAAGGATCGCGCCGGCAAATGGATGATCCTCGAAGCGGAGAAGCGGGGAGATTTGAGGCCTGGCGGTCTTGTGGTGGAGGCAACCGCCGGCAACACCGGCATCGGCCTTGCGGTGGTGGCAAGCGCGCGCGGGTATCGGACGCTGATTGTCATCCCGGAAACGCAAAGCCAGGAAAAGAAGGACGCGCTGCGGCTTTACGGCGCCGAGCTCGTTGAAGTGCCGGCGCTCCCTTATGCCAACCCGAACAATTACCAACATGTCGGACGACGGCTGGCAGATCAGTTACGCAAAACCGAACCGAACGGCGTCCTGTTCGCCGACCAGTGGAACAATCTGGATAACGCCAAGGCGCATTATGAATCGACGGGACCAGAAATCTGGGAACAGACCGGCGGCAAGCTGGACGGTTTCATCGCCGCGGTCGGCACCGGCGGCACGTTAGCCGGCACTACCCGCTATCTGAAGGAAAAGAACAAGAACATCGTCACGGCTTGCGCCGATCCGCACGGCTTTGCCATGTACAATTGGTTCAAGCACGGTGAGGCCAAGTCCACGCCCGGTGATTCCATCACGGAAGGCATAGGGATCGGCCGCGTGACGCCCGTTATCGAGACCGCGAAGGTCGATACCGCGGTCCTGATCTCGGACGAGGAGGCCGTCAACATCATTTACGACTTGTTGGAGCATGAAGGCCTCTGCCTCGGCGGATCGACGGGCATTAACGTCGCCGGCGCGATCCGGCTCGCCAAAGAGTTAGGGCCCGGCAAGACCATCGTCACGGTCCTCTGCGATTCCGGAAACCGCTACCAATCCAAGCTCTTCAATCCGCAATTCATGCGCTCGAAGAATCTGCCCGTCCCGGCTTGGCTCGAACGGCGTACCGAGATCGACGTGCCTTTCGTTTGAACTGAAAACAACGATTTCTGTTCTTCTATTCGCTATTGGCCTAACGCAGGATCTGACCAAGAAACAGCTTGGTGCGGGCATGTTGCGGATTGGCGAAGAAATTCGCCGGCGTGTTGGTCTCGATAATTTGGCCAGCGTCCATGAAGACGACGCGGTTCGCGACTTCACGGGCAAACCCCATTTCGTGGGTGACGACGACCATGGTCATGCCTTCCCTGGCCAGATCAACCATGGTGTCGAGCACTTCCTTGACCATTTCAGGGTCGAGCGCCGAGGTCGCTTCATCGAACAGCATGATTTTCGGATTCATGGTCAAGGCACGCGCGATGGCCACGCGCTGCTGCTGACCGCCGGAGAGCTGGGCCGGATATTTGGCGGCTTGATGCGGAATCTTGACCCGCTCCAGATATTTCATGGCCGCGGCGTCCGCCTCCTTCTTAGGGATGTTGCGCACCCAGATCGGCGCCAGCGTGCAGTTCTCAAGCACAGTCAAGTGAGGAAAAAGGTTGAAGCTTTGAAAGACCATGCCGACCTCGCGGCGGACTTCATCGACGCGGCGCAACTTCGGGCCAAGCTCAATGCCGTCCACGACAATCTTTCCTTCCTGAAATTCCTCCAGCGCATTGATGCAGCGGATGAACGTTGATTTTCCAGAACCGGAAGGACCGCAGATCACGATGCGCTCGCCTTTGGCCACATCAAGATCGATGTCGCGCAACACATGAAAATCGCCATACCATTTATTGAGGCCGGCAACGCTGACGATGGAATTTGTGCTCATGTGCCTCTCAATGACGCTAATACCTGTTCAGCCTGTTTTCCACAAAAAGGGAATAGCGGGACATGCCGAAGCAGAAGGAGAAATAGATCATTCCCGCAAAAGCAAATCCGGTAAACAGCGTGGTCGGCGTTGCCCAGACCGGATCGGCGAAGGAGGCGTGCAGTGATCCCAGAAGGTCGAACAAGGCCACGATCGATACCAGCGAGGTATCCTTGAACAGCCCGATAAAGCTGTTGACGAGTCCGGGAATGACGTGACGCAGCGCCTGCGGCATCACGATCAGTGCGGTACTTTTCCACCAGGAAAGGCCGATGGCATGGGCCGCCTCGGTCTGTCCGCGAGGAATTGCCTGCAGGCCGCCGCGGACGACCTCGGCTATGTAGGCGCCGGAAAACACCGCAATGCCGATCAGCGCGCGGACAAGCCCGTCGATTTTGAAGTTGCCGGGCAGGAATAGCGGCAGCATGTAGGTCGCAAAGAACAACACGGTGATCAGCGGAACACCGCGCCAAAATTCGATAAAAATAACCGAAGAAAAACGGATGAGCGGAATCGTCGAGCGGCGCGCAAGCGCCAAAATGATACCGATCGGCATCGACGCCACGATGCCCGTGACAGACACGACCAGCGTGACCAGAAGACCGCCCCAGAGCCTGGTATCGACGACGGATAAGCCGCCCCGATCGAGGCCCATCACCGCGATCACGATCGCGATGCCGGCAAAAACCGCTACACTGAAAAAGAGCGAACGCCATCCCGTGCGGATCCCCCCATTGAAGCCAAACATCGCCAGAGAGACGATCGCAGCCGTCGCCGCAAAGTCGGTCCAAAGCGGATGAGACGACATTTGAATTCGATCAGAAAGCCCGATCAACGGCGAGATCAGGACCGAAACCGCACGTCCAAACCAGCCGATGAGGTGGGCGAGCAACTGCAAAAGCGGCCCAACGGCGCCATTGGCTTCGGCGGCTCTCGAAAACTTCCCGCTCAGCTCGGCCATGCTGTCGGCGAGACCTGACGCGAGGCCCGCTACCCCGCCGATGCCGAAGCCGTCCAATCCGCCGCCATGCAATAGGAAAAAAGCGACGACCGGAAAGGCGGCGAAAAACAATCCCGCATTGAGACTTTTGGCCGGCAACCTCGGAATCAACAATGGCGACAACAGAAATGCCGCCAGCGCCAAGGTCAAATTGACCCGCCAGCGCTCGGCTTCCGGATAAAATCCGTAGATGAACTGGGTCCATTTCGCCTGCACAAAGGGCCAGCATGCCCCGACCGGATGGCCGGCATTCTCTGTAAGGCAAGCAGTGCGATCTTTCCCGCTCCAGACCGCATCGACGACCAGAAACTGGAACGTCGGAACAATGGTGAACCACAACAAAAGCACGCTCAAAATCGTGAGCAGAACATTCGTCGGCGAATTGAAGAGACGGGCGTATAAGAAACCGATCGTGCCGCTCGCCCTGACCGGCGCGGCGCGCTCGGGAAGCAGCTCCCGTCGCACAAAAGAAGATGCGGCGAGATCACTCATCAGTTCAGGCTCCGTCCGAGCCGCCAGCCATAGAAACTCATGACCGCGCTGGTGAGCAGCGAGATCGTCAGATAGACCCCCATCGTAATGCTGATGATCTCAACGGCCTGTCCGGTCTGGTTCAGCGCGGTGCCTGCAAACACCGAGACGAGATCGGGATATCCGATCGCAACCGCCAATGACGAATTCTTGGTCAAATTGAGATATTGATTGGTGAGCGGCGGCAAAATAACCCGCAACGCCTGCGGCACCACGATCAGCCGCAATGTCGCGCCGCGCGTCAGGCCAAGCGAGAAACCGGCCTCCATTTGCCCCTTATGCACCGACAAAATTCCCGCCCGCACGACTTCGGCGATGAAGGCGCCCGTATAGGTGGAAAGCGCGAGCGTCAACGCCACGAATTCCGGGATGATCCGCGAACCACCGGTGAAATTGAATCCCTTAAGCTCGGGTATTTCGAAGCTCACCGGGGCGTCAAAGACGAGTGAGGCGAGTAGCGGAAATCCGACCAACATGCCGAGGATATAGGGCCAAATCGTCATCAACCGGCCGGTCTGAAAAAGTCTCCGCCGCGCATAAAACCGCAACGCCAGCGATGCGGCAAACGCAACCAGAATCGCGATCAAGACGGCTTCCAAGCCCGAATGCGGAATCGGCGTCGGAACCACCATGCCCCGGTTGGAAAGGAAAAAAAGACCGAACAGCGAAATGCTTTGCCGCGGCGACGGCAACGCTCCGAGCACGGCGAGATACCAGAACAAGATCTGAAACAGGAGCGGTAAGTTGCGCAACAGTTCGACATAGCCACCGGCAATGCGCGACAACAGCCAGTTCGGCGACAACCGGCCGAGCGCCACGGCAAATCCAATGAGGGTCGCGAAAAAAATGCCGATGACAGCAACTAAAAGCGTATTGAGCAGGCCGACAAAAAATACCCGCGTATATGAATCAGACCCGGAATAGGGAATCAGGGTTTGGTTGACATCGAAACCGGCATTGTTGACCAGAAATCCGAAACCGGCGGCGATGTGCTGCGACGCCAGATTGGCGCGGACATTGGCGAAGATTTCATAGCCAAGCCAAACAAGCCCGACAGTGAATAAAATTTGGACGAAAAATCCCGGCCAGCCCGCGCGGCCTCCGAGCACGCGCCGCAATCGGGCGATAATCTGCCGCGGCGGCGCTCGGGGTTCGATACTCATCATCACGGCCGTTTGACGGGATCAGCGGATCGGCGGCGCGTATTGAATTCCACCCTTGTTCCAAAGCTGGTTGAGCCCGCGCGCAATCCCGAGCGGCGAGCCAGCGCCGACGTTGCGATCGAAGCTTTCGCCATAATTTCCGACCGCCTTGAGGATGCGAACGACCCAATCTTTGGTCAGGCCGAGCTGTTCGCCAAAATTACCGTCGGTTCCAAGCACGCGCTTTACTTCGGGTTTGTCGGACTTCGCCATTTCGTCAACGTTCTTTTGAGTGATTCCGAGCTCTTCGGCATCGACCATGGCAAACAACACCCATTTGACAATGTCGAACCATTGGTCGTCGCCGTGGCGAACCATGGGACCAAGCGGCTCCTTCGAAATGACCTCCGGAAGCACGACGTGATCGGCGGGATTGGCGAGCTTCAGGCGATAGGCATAAAGGCCCGACTGATCGTCTGTGAAGGCATCGCAGCGCCCGGATTCATAGGCCTTGATGGTTTCATCACCATTGGCGAACGCAACCACCTCATATTTCATATTGTTGCTTTTGAAATAGTCGGCGAGGTTTTGCTCGGTGGTCGTCCCCGTCTGCACGCAAATTGACGCGTTGTTGAGTTCGAGCGCTGAATTGACCTTCAGGGATTTCTTCACCATGAAGGCCTGCCCGTCATAATAGTTCACCCCGGTAAAATTGGCGCCGAGCGTGGTATCGCGAGACAGGGTCCAGGTGGTGACGCGCGACAGGACGTCGATTTCGCCGGATTGCAAGGCGGTGAAGCGATCCTTGGCGGACAATGGTACGAATTTGATCTTGGTCGGATCGTTGAAGATCACCGCGGCGATCGCGCGGCAGATGTCAACGTCCGCTCCTTTCCAATTGCCTTTGTCGTCGGGCGCCGAAAAACCCGGCAATCCCTGGCTTACGCCGCAAGACAACACGCCGCGATCCTTGATCGTTTTGAGGGTCTGCGCGGTCGCGGCCTGAACTGAAAACCCGGCGGCAAGCGCGAAGGTAAAGACAAGAGATACGCGTTTCATGGCAAAGCCTTTCAAGGTCGTCGGGGACGATTTATTCGTCACCGCGCGTCAAGGTGGGGCCGACCAATGATCCGCAACCGCAAATGCCGCACCGGACGGGCTTTTTTGCCTTTAGATCCGGCTCGGCGATAAAAGCGATGGTCGCGGCAGGCCCCTCAACACTGCGGCGAATTCAGAACCTCTATCACAGAACGACTGGCGAGCCGGGTCAAGGGGTTGACGCCGGTCTTCCCAGCCCTGCTATTAACCTTCGAGCCCGCCGGCCGCCGCCTCACAAGATTTTCAAGTAGCCAGGTCCGCCAGGCAAACAAGAAAGGCCGACAGAATGAATTCACCCGGCGAGACCAAGCAAAACGCGCCATTCGCCAAGGAAACCGCGCTGGTGACCGCCGGCCGCGACACCCAGGCGCAAAAGGGCTTCGTCAATCCGCCGGTGGTTCATGGTTCCACCGTGCTTTATCCGACGGTTGACGATTTGTATGCCCATCGCGGCGAATTCCAATACGGCCGTCACGGCACGCCGACCACCAAGGCATTGCAGGAAGCGCTGATAGCGCTTGAAGGGCCGCAATGTGCGGGGGTCGGAATCGCCCCGTCAGGCTTGGCGGCGATCACAACGGCCCTGCTTGCCGTGCTGAAATCAGGTGACCATCTTTTGGTCTGCGACAATGTCTACCGGCCCTCGCGGAATTTCTGTAACGGCCTACTTTCGCGCTACGGCGTCGAAACCACCTATTTCGATCCGTTGATCGGTACCGGCATCGCCCAATTGTTCAAACCGAACACCAAAGCGGTGCTCGTCGAAGCACCCGGCTCGCAATCTTTTGAAATGGCCGATATTCCGGCAATCGCTTCGGTGGCCCGCGAACGGGGAGCACTGGTGATCGATGACAATACCTGGGCAACTCCTCTGTTTCACCGTTCGCTGGAACAGGGCGTTGACATCAGCGTCCAGGCCGCCACCAAATATATCGGCGGGCATTCCGACATCATGTTCGGAACCATCTCGGCCAACGCCAAATCTTGGCCGATGATTTCTGAGGCGATACGATTGCTCGGCGTTTGCGCCGGTCCCGATGATGTGTTTCTGGCCATCCGCGGATTGCGGACGCTGGCGGTACGGCTTGCCCATCATTATCGCTCGGGGCTGGAAATGGCCCGATGGCTTGCCCAACGCCCCGAGGTCGCCAAAGTGCTTCACCCCGCGCTGGAAGGCCATCCCGGCCATGCGATCTGGAAGCGCGACTTCACCGGCGCATCCGGGCTGTTCAGCGTCGTTTTGAAGCCCGCGCCGAAAGCCACGGTCGATGCGCTGCTCGACAGCCTCAAACTGTTCGGCATGGGTTATTCATGGGGCGGCTTTGAAAGCCTCATTATCCCCTTCGATTGCACGGCTTATCGCACGGCCACCCATTGGGCACCGGGCGGTCCCACATTGCGACTGCATATCGGCCTTGAGAACGTCGAGGATCTCAAGGCCGATTTGATATCGGGTTTCAAAGTCTTCAACGAAGCGCGCGGCTGATCGAGCGCCGCGATAACCTACTTCTTATACCAAGCGCCCGAATTGATGACTCGTGGTTAGGATTCCCATTGGGGATTTTGTCTGATTCACTGTGCGCGAGGCATGATTCGCGCGGGGTGTGTGATGTCGGTTGCGATTGAGGTGACGCGGCTGGAGCGCTCGTCGGCGGAGTTGCG
>DATGJS010000149.1:0-21074 GCA_035295025.1 Bradyrhizobium sp. | reverse complement strand
CGCGATTGATCGCAGGATTGAGCAATTCCGCCAGCGCGGGGCCGATCGGCTGCGCTTCCGGGCGATGCGCCTTCGATTTCGGGGTCTTGCTGGGCTTTTTGGAGTAGGTCGGGATCTTCGCCATGGCCGCAATATGGGACGAGTTTGTCGCGGTGAAAAGGCCTGGCATCGGGCCGGCCGAAGGCCGGACCCGTTGGCTCCTCGCAATGACGACAAAATCCATTTACGCTTCAGTTCGGAACTCGCTTTAAGGATCCCCCATGCCCGACACCCATCCGCTGGCCGGCAAGACCGCTCTCCCCTCGATGCTGGCGAATATTCCGCGGCTGGTGACGGCCTATTTCACGGAGAAGCCCGACCCGCAAGTCCCAATGCAACGGGTGGCGTTCGGCACCTCGGGCCACCGCGGTTCGGCGCTCAATGGTGCCTTCAACGAGGCGCATATTCTGGCGATCAGTCAGGCGGTGTGCGACCATCGCCGCGCGAAAAATCTTTCCGGGCCGCTGTTTATCGGCATCGATACCCATGCGCTGGCCGAGCCGGCGCTGGCGAGCGCGCTCGAAGTGTTCGCGGCCAATGGCGTCGAAATGATGATCGATGCCGAGGGCGGCTATACGCCGACGCCCGTGATTTCGCATGCGATCCTTACCTATAATAAAGGCCGCCAAAGCGGTCTGGCCGATGGCGTCGTGATCACGCCCTCGCATAATCCGCCGGAGGATGGCGGCTTCAAATATAATCCCCCGAATGGCGGCCCGGCCGATACCGACATCACCGGAGAAATCGAGCGCGCCGCGAACCACTATCTCGAAGCCAAACTCGATGGCGTCAAGCGTATGCTTTATGCGCAGGCGCACCGGGCCGCGTGCGTGCATCGGCATGATTACATCACGCCCTATGTCGCCGATCTCGACAATGTGCTCGACATGGAGGCGATCCGCGCCGCGGGCGTGAAAATAGGGATCGATCCCTTGGGCGGCGCGGCGGTGCGCTATTGGGCGCCGATCATCGAGCGCTATGGTCTGAACGCGAGTCTCGTCAGCGAGGAGGTCGATCCGACCTTCCGCTTCATGACGCTCGATTGGGACGGCAAGATTCGGATGGATTGTTCCTCGCAATATGCGATGGCGCGGCTGATCGCCATGCGCGATCAATTCAATGTCGCCTTTGCCAACGACACCGACGCCGACCGCCACGGCATCGTGACCGGCTCCGGCGGCTTGATGAATCCGAACCATTTTCTCGCGGCCGCCATCGCCTATCTGTTCGAGCATCGCCCGCAATGGCGCAAAGGCAGCGCGATCGGCAAAACCGTCGTGAGTAGCGCGATCATCGATCGTGTCGCGGTCAAACTCGGCCGCCAACTCGTCGAGACGCCGGTCGGCTTCAAATGGTTTGTCGATGGGCTGATCGGTGGTTCGCTAGGGTTTGCCGGCGAGGAAAGCGCGGGCGCCTCGTTCCTGCGGCGCGACGGAACGGTATGGACCACCGACAAGGACGGCATCATTCTGGGCCTGCTCGCCGCCGAGATCACCGCGCGCACCGGACGCGATCCGAGCGAGTTATTCGATTCCCTGACCAAAGAACTCGGCAAGCCGTTTTATGCGCGGATCGATGCGCCGGCGACGCCGCAGCAAAAGAGTCTGTTCAAGACATTGTCGGGCGAAAAACTCGCGATGAAGGAATTGGGCGGCGAGGTGGTGCGCGCCGTCCTCACCTCGGCGCCCGGCAACGATCAGCCGTTTGGCGGGATCAAAGTGGTGGCCGACAATGGCTGGTTCGCGGCACGGCCCTCGGGCACCGAAGATGTCTATAAGATCTATGCGGAGAGTTTTCGCAATGAGGCGCATTTACGCCAAATCCAGGAGCAGGCACGCTTTGCGATCGCGAAGACATTCGAAGGTTGAGACGGGTTATGTGGCCATCACAAGGTGCTTGGGTCTACTGGACTTGGATTTTACCTGACTTGGATTTTACCTGACTTGGGTTTTACTTGACTTGGGTTTTGAAGATGCTCCATCTGCGGGCACGACATTTAACGTGAAAGATTCGTGGTGAAGGCTCTAGAGCATGATCCGGAAAAGTGTGAAGCGGTTTTCCGAAAAGATCATGCTCAAACAAAAAATTAAAGCGCGATGACGATTCGACTAAATCTCATCGCGCTTTAGTGATCCGATTCTAACATTTGCATGCCCTTTCGGCAGTCACCTTGCAAATGTTAGAATCGAAGGATCACTAGCAAATATTAGTTTCTAGTGGAGTTTTGGATTTGGCATTCGCTTGGCGAGTTTGCGGCTACGGGGGAGCGAATGTCAAATCCACTCCACTAGCGATGATGGTCGTGGCGCTGGCGGCGTTCAATGCGTCGCCCGTGGCTGCGGTTGAACCTTTCGAGCGGGCCTACGATCCGCCGGTCGGCAGCCGCTGGATCATCGAGTCCGAAACGAGGGGGCGGGAAATGCGGCCGGAGGGCACCGCGACCT
Organism: Bradyrhizobium sp.; assembly: GCA_035295025.1. Lineage (GTDB taxonomy): Bacteria > Pseudomonadota > Alphaproteobacteria > Rhizobiales > Xanthobacteraceae > Bradyrhizobium. Next base: position 18,591 of record DATGJS010000149.1, on the reverse strand, counting down.
CCCTGGTCAAGACTCGCGCCGAGTTGACCGTCGAGCAAAAGACCGCCGACGGTTTTCGCATGTCCTATATCAATCGCGGCGCCATTATCGAAGGCAATGCGCGGGATCTGCCGTTGCGGCGCGCCTACATGAAGGCGATCGAGAGCGTGACGATCCGCCTTACCACCGATCTCGCCGGCAAGCCGTTGCGTATCGACAATCTCGATGAGGCGAGAGCGGCGGTGCGTCGCGCGGCCGAGAATCTTTCGACGCAATTCGACAACGGACCCGCCGCCCGTGCATTACTCGATCAATTGGTGGCGGAACTGACCGATCTCGACGACGATCAAGCCGCGTCGGTCTATGCTGGAAATCTATCGCTGCTGTCGTCGGCGCAAAGTACCGGAATGAAACGCGGCGAAGTCAGGCTGGCGTCGAAGCCGGTGGAAAGCCCGCTTGGCGGCGATGCGTTGAAATCGAACGAACGATTCGAACTGATTGAGGCGAATGCGGCGACCGGCCGGCTGAAATTCGTCAGTGCCACTTCGCTCGATCCGGCCTCGCTGAAAGACTACATGCAGTCGCTGGCGAGGGGTTTGCTCGCCGCCACGGTGGAAAGTGTCGCGGCCGAGCAAATCGACCGCTTGGCCGCCTCGATGACGTTCTCACTGGATCGACGCGCCGAATTCGAGGTCACCGGCGGCATGACGCGCAGGATCGTCGAACGATCGACGACGGTGATCCGCGGCATGGAACAAAATCTGACGCAGGCCGAGGAGCGAATCATCACCGTGACGCACGCGCCGTAAACGCGTATCACTTCACCGCGAGCCGTCGTTGACTTCGCGCCGCCTTTGCGGTGAACTTCATGCAAGCGCATCCATCCCATTTTCCAAAGCAGGAACGCCCCATGATCGATCTTTATTACTGGACCACGCCGAACGGCCACAAGATCACGATGTTTCTCGAAGAAACCGGTTTGAAGTATAAAATTTTTCCGGTGAACATCGGCAAAGGCGATCAGTTCAAACCGGAGTTCCTCAAGATCGCGCCGAACAACCGCATTCCGGCGATGGTCGATCATGAACCAAAAAGCGGCTCTCAGCCGGTTTCGATCTTCGAGTCCGGCGCCATGCTGCTTTATCTCGCCGAAAAGACCGGTCAGTTTTTACCCGCCGACCTCCATGGCCGTTACGACGTCATCCAATGGACATTCTGGCAGATGGGTGGGCTCGGTCCGATGGCAGGACAAAACCATCACTTCCGCAACTATGCACAGGAGAAGATTCCATACGCGATCGATCGCTATGTGAACGAGACCAATCGTCTTTATGGTGTGCTCAACAAACGCCTCTCCGATCGCGAGTTTATCGGCGGCCAATATTCGATTGCCGACATGGCCTGCTATCCCTGGATCGTGCCATACAAAAATCAGGGTCAGGACATTGAGCAGTTTCCGCATCTCAAACGCTGGTTGGAGACCATTGGGGCGCGGCCTGCGACCGCGCGCGCCTATGCGCTGGCCAAGGAGGTCAATCCGAATTTCGGCCAGCCCGCGATCCGCACCGAAGAAGAGCGCAAGCTTTTGTTCGGGCAAACGGCGGCCGTGGTGAAATAATTTTTTTATAGTCAAACACCAGCGGTTTTTCGCGCGTCTTTCCTGTGAAGCCGATGACAAACCCGGTCGGATGATCCAAACTATGGCGGCGGCGGGCGGGCAGCATTGGCGTTCGCGCGCGGTTTGCGATCATCGGCTGGAGTCGGCGGCCACGACAGGAGAGCAAAGTTGCGTAACGGAAAATTCATTCTTCGCGTCAGCGTGACTCTGGCGATGCTGGTGGCCGGTCATTCCTTGGCGCTGGCTCAATCCGCATCGCGAACCGATCCGCTGCTCAATAACGGGCCGCCGGTATGGGACACCAATCACGACGGGATTTTCACCTGCGACGAATGGAAGAATTTTATGGCGCAGCTCTTTGCTTCCGCCGACAAGAATCGCGACGGCTTTCTCAGCCCGCAAGAATTCGAAGCGATCAAGAAGGCCGATCCTTCGTTGGCGGAAGCGGATTTCGGTTATTTCGATGAAAACCGCGACGGCAAGATTTCACGCAAGGAATTCGTCGAAAAGCCGAGCGTCTTCATCCTGCGCTTCGACCGCAACGGCGATTGCCGCGTCACGCCGGATGAATTGAAAGCAGCGAGCGAACCGCCCAAGCCGCAAGGGCCGCAGGATCGGCCGCGCGACCGGTTTCATTGATGCGGATCACTCGCCTCTTGCGCGAATGAGATGATGCGGCTCTTCCAGATTGTCTGGGCCATCACATCCCAAAGACCGAGCTCTTCATGGCGAAGGAGTGAGCAAGTTCGAATGTCTTAATCGGTGTTTCCCGTCTCCGAGTTGGCCAAAATTGTGTGCTACTTGTAGTAGATAGGCCTCCAGCGGTGGTATTGAATTCGCCATATTTGAAGAGGGTAATCGGATGGCTTCTCTGTATCGGCGAGCGCCGCTGGCAGTATCAATCTTTCTAGTGGGCTGCGCCAACACGCAATTGAATTATAACACGCTCGATATTGCTAGCACCTACGATCAATTGATCACCAAACAGGTCAGCTACAACATACGAAAATCCCTTGCGAGCAAATACGGACTTCCCGCGTTTGTTAAAGTAACGGCAGGCACCGCGACAACACAGAATTCCATCACGCCCACGGGAAGCATACCGATATCCACTGGTATTACGAACCAAATACAAACAGCAGCGACAGGGCTTCTCACCAGTGATTCCCGTTCGACGGCTAGGGCTGCGCCTGGGTTGACGATTGCCGCGAATGATCAATGGTCCCAAACATATACACTTACACCTGTTACTGACACAGATCAGCTTCGACGTTTGCGTGCGCTCTATCAATATGTCACACGTCAGTTCCCGGCTGGTGCTGAAGGGGATCGTCAGTTCGAATGTGAATACCCTCTCATCGAGGCGTCCTCTTCAGGAGGGTCGGGGGGAACGCAAACGACGTTGACCGTGATGGTCGATAACAAACCTGTTAAAATAACTATGGATACCGCAGCGCAGAAGCCTGACGACGGCAAACCAATCTATGTTCGCCGAGCATACTCTCTAAATCCCGACGGATCATTCAAAGCATACACTTGGATACAGGTATCTCCAGATACGACTTTCATTAAGACGCCTGGTTGCATCTTGTGTGATTATGGGAATGGCTTAAATCCGGATGACTTGGACTTGGTGAAAAAGAACAATTCGCTCGATCCACTGCTAACAAAAACAAAAAATATCCATAAGCTTGAGAAGAGTTTCGCGCTTAGAAGTGACTGGCTCGTACTTCCGGAAGACGGTATTCAGTCCGATACAGTAGCGTTGCCATCCAATGGGGATGGCACGATCTACGTCAAAGGTGAGTATGAGAAGGATCCTCAATACGGTTTGAAATATTTCTATGAATTCGCTTTGCTTACCGAGGACGCATCGTCGCAAGGAACGGGTTCACCTGCTAGTGGTGGCCAGAGTTTGGGTCGAAAAACCCCCAATGTTGAGAGGATAAGCGTTCCAGTAGCTGCAGGAACCACCCCGTCTCCTTAGTTGCGCGGCATGGTTGCGACACCGCCGATGGTGTTGGGTATGCTATCTGGTCGGCTGGGTGCCACGACCGAGCCTTCGATCACGCGGTTCTGAGCTGCGCCAGATTTTGACGGTGAAGCTTTTAGACAATTTATCAAAAAGTTATTTCCTGTTTGCCCGGAGGCTGCGATTCTTTCCTTATTATTTTGGAACGCCGCCACACATTCTTCCGCGTTCCCTGCCGACGCCGGAAACGCGTGCATACCAAGCAGCATAACAAGTATCGCTCGGAAACAATTGACGCCTGACTTTCGCATGACGTGCCTCCGCAGCCTGGGATATAAACATCCTAGCACAAATCGTCGTTCGACCAACCTTAATCATTGGTAAGCCCGCGCGTTCTATTCGCCTGACTTTGCGCCGCCGCCCGGCGCAGGCATTCGCGGCATAGACAATCCTCACCGTCGCTCGGCATCGGAAGCCGCAACGTCTCTTCCTTGCACCAGCACGGCCCCGCCGGCGCGCAAGTGAATTCTGTTCCGCATCGGGAACAGGCGAGGCGGCGCGAAGGCACGTTTTCTAAACGATTTGTCATGAAGCGTAATGTAGCCGGCTGGTGTTTTTCATGTCCGGTTCATCGCTCGCGGCGTTAATTGGCGCACAATATACGCATACGCGCTATCTCATTATACGCGCCACCTCGCTCAAGGAAAACCGATCAGGAAGCTTCCGATGGCCCGCGATCCGCAAACCGCTTTGTTGGCGCTCAACCGTTTCGGATTTGGTGCGCGCGGTGGCGCGGTGGGCGATCTCTCCAATGCGGCCGCTGATCCGCGCGATTTCGTCAAAGCCGATCTGACGCGCCCGAACGGCGTCCTGCTCGAAATGCCGGGATTGCAGGGAACGCCCGCTTTGGCGCGCGCCGTGTTTGGCTATCAGGCAGAGGTCAAACAGCAACGCGAGGCTGCCAAGCAAAACGCCGCCGCTGAAATGTCTGATAAAGCCGCCGCGATGGAAACCTCCGAAAAGATGGGGGCCGCGCCCAATGCGCCGATACAGGCCAAAGATGTGCCCGCCAAGCCGCTCAATATCATCCAGAAGACCTACCGCGCCGAGGCATTGGCGCGGTTGCAGCGCGCGCTGGTTGCCGATTGCGGATTTGCCGAGCGGTTGGTGACGTTCTGGTCCAATCATTTCTGTATTTCCGCCGCGAAGGGCGAATTGGGACGCATATGGGCCGGCGCATTCGAGCGCGAGGCGATCCGCCCCTATGTATTCGCTCGTTTTGGCGACATGCTCAAAGCGGTCGAGCAACATCCGGCGATGCTGTTCTTTCTCGACAACCAGCAATCGCTGGGGCCGGACTCGCCCGCCGGTCAAAACCGCAAGCGCGGGCTGAACGAAAATCTCGCACGCGAAATCATGGAGTTGCATACGCTTGGCGTTGGCGGCGGCTATACCCAGGGCGACGTGACGTCGCTGGCGCGCATCATCACCGGATGGACTTTCGCGGGCCGGCAGGGGCAATTGGGAACGCCCGGCACCTTCGTCTTCAATATCAATGCGCATCAGCCGGGATCGCAGCTTCTCCTCGGAAAGACCTACACCGACACCGGGCTCACGCAAGGCGAGATGGCGCTCGCCGATATCGCGCGTCATCCCTCGACCGCGAAATTCATCGCGACCAAATTTGCCCGTCATTTTGTCGCCGACGATCCGCCGCCCGCGCTGGTGAAGCGGCTGGAAAACACGTTCCGCAAGACCGATGGCGATCTCCTGGCACTCGCAACCACGCTGGTCGATTCCGATGAGGCTTGGCAAGCGCCGCTGACCAAGATCCGCAGTCCTTACGAATATCTGATCGCCGCGGGACGCCTGTTGGCGCAAATTCCCGATGAGCCGAGCCGCTATCTCGGCGGTCTTAATCTGTTGGGTCAGCCGCTATGGTCGCCGTCCGGGCCGAACGGCTTTGCCGACACCAACGCGGCGTGGGCCGCGCCCGAAGGGATGAAATTGCGGCTCGATATCGCAGCTCAAATCGCCTCGCGCCTCGGCGACAATGTCGAGCCGCGCGATCTTCTTGAACTTGCCGCGGGCTACGCGGCCTCGGAGGCGACGCGACAGGCCATCGAACGGGCGGAATCACGGCAGCAGGCGCTGGCGCTGTTGTTGATGTCGCCCGAAATCCAGAGGAGATGAATATGGACTTTTGCGAGAGCCGGTTCGTGATCTCACGCCGCGCGCTGTTGCTGGGTGGTGCGTCGTTTGCCGCCTGGGCCTATGTGCCAAGATTCGCAGCCGCCGCGGACGGCCGCGACCCGCGCCTCATCGTTGTCATTTTGCGCGGCGCGCTCGATGGCCTTGCTACCGTGGCGCCGGTTGGCGATCCCGATTACGCCGGCCTTCATGGCGCGATCGCGCTTTCGGCCGACGGCCCGCATGCGGCCATCATGCTGGATTCGTTTTTCGCGCTGCATCCCTCGATGCCTGAATTCGCGCGGATGTATCGGCAGAAGCAGGCGGCGGTCATTCACGCGGTATCGACGGCCTATCGCGACCGCTCGCATTTCGATGGCCAGGATGTGCTCGAAAGCGGCTTTGCGGGGCCCGGCCGGGTGCAATCCGGTTGGCTCAACCGCGCGCTCGAAGGCTTGCCCAGGGGTGGACGGGTGACGAATGCGCTCGCGGTCGGCGCGACCACGCCGCTCGTGCTGCGCGGCGCGGCGCCGACTGTCGGCTGGGCGCCGGCGAATCTGCCGCGTGCCGCCGACGACACGGCTTCGCGCCTGCTCGACCTTTATCGCCATCGTGATCCGGCGCTGGCGTCGGCTCTGTCCCAAGGTTTGCAGTTGGAAAAGACCGCGGTCGGCGAGGACATCAAGGCAAAGGCGGGCGCCAACAATGCCGGCATGATGCGGCAAGTCGCGCGCGGCGCCGCCAAAGTGATGGCGGCCGACGATGGTCCGCGCATCGCCGCCCTTGCCTTTGACGGCTGGGACACCCACGCCAATGAAGGCGGCCCGGTGGGCCGGCTGGCGCAATTATTGTCGGGTCTTGACGGCGCGCTCGGTGAATTAGAAAGCGGCTTGGGCGAACGCTGGCGCGACACGGTCGTGGTGGTCGCGACCGAGTTCGGCCGCACCGCGCGCATCAACGGCACCGAGGGTACTGATCATGGCACCGGCACCATCGCATTGCTCGCCGGCGGCGCGGTGAAAGGCGGGCGGGTGATCGCCGATTGGCCGGGACTAAAGCCCGCCAATCTCTATGAAGGGCGCGACCTCGCGCCGACCGCTGATTTGCGCGCACCGCTCAAGGGCATCCTGCGCGATCACCTCGGCCTCAGCGAAAGCGTGCTGGCGACAAACGTCTTTCCCGACAGCGCATCAGTGAAGCCGATGCCGGGATTGGTGGGGTGAGCGTTTTAAACCTCTCCCCACGAGCGGGAAGAGGGAGCAGAAATCACCCCTTCTTCGGCGACCAGCCATAGGCTTTGGCGCAGGCGCCGCCCATCAGCATCGCCCGTTCGCTGTCGCTGAGCCGGCTCGTTTTAATGAAGGGCTCAACGGCCTGCTCGTAATTGACGACGGCGAAAGCGCGCGTCCAATCTGTGCCCCACAGGCAGCGCTCGAATCCCCAGGCGTCAAACACCCGCGCCAATGGATCCCAAATGTCGGGGAAAGGGAAAGGCTGGCGCGACAGCGTGCAGGCGCCGCTGACCTTGATCACCACATTTTGCCGCTTGGCGAGTTCCAGCACTTTCGGCAGATCGGCCCAGGGCTGGGCCGGCGCGGGCGGGACGCGCGGTTGCAAAATGCCGAGATGATCGAGGATGAAGCGTGTGTCGGGATGGCGATCGATCAGCGTGGTGCCGGCCTCCAGATTGTCCCAGCACAACAGATTGACCGGGAAATCGTGACGCACGGCCGCGCGCGCGATCCGGTCCAGGCCGGGATCATCAGGCGCGCGCTTGCCGTCCTTGGTCAGCATGATGCGGATGCCGACCGTGCCCGGCGTCTTCTTCCATTCGGCGACGACATCGACCACGTCGGGATTGTCGGGATCGACCGGTTTGACGATCGCAAGCCGCGTCGGATGGGCCCGCTGTACCTCCACGGCGTAGCTCGCATCATAACGGTACATCGAAAAGGCGGAGATGAAGATCGCGCCATCGACGCCGACCTTGTCCATCGCCGCCACCATCTCGTCTCCCGTGACGTGAGCGGGCCAGTTCGGCACGCTGTGCCAAGGCCGTTTCGGCGTGTTGGCCTCATAGGCGTGGACTTGAGAATCGATAACAGGCATCGCGCGGCGCTCCTTGGATGTTTTGCGGAAGTTTTGACGTTGCGGGAGGTTATGTCCAGAGCATAAGACCGCCGCGCATCGGGGGGCCGACGTGACGCATAGCCAGGACTCACACGTCCAGTGTGAACGTGCGGCCGGCCGGAGTTCGTCGGCAGGGCGGATGAGACCCGCCTCGTGGCCTCAGTATTTGGAAGCTTTTCGATCCGGATCATCCTCGGCGGGAGGCGGCCAAATCTTGCACTCGAAGCTTCGGCCGATGCCGGGACAGACCCAGCTTGACGAGCTGGAGGGCCCCAAAAGAGGTCGTACTTGAGGTTGTATTTGGCCGGCCGGGCCGGAAAAACCAAATCGCTTGTGCCTTTTGTGTTTCTTGAGATGACCGCTTGTCGCGGCGTCGGCAGGTAGGATGACCGGGGCCAGCGCGAAGGCCGTCGCACATGTCGCCAGTAATAAAAGCCGGATCGCGAATGTGTTCATGCGCCTCTCCTGACGGTTAAATCGCCTACTCAAGCTAACCTGCTCCGGGCCGCCGTATTCCGTCGCCTAAATTAAATTTAAGACCAGCTCTGCCTCTTACGCCTTGGTAATCCCGTCGATCTCCGCCATTTCCTCCACGCTCAGGCTCCAGCCGATCGCTTTGACGTTCTGCTCGACCTGATCGACGCGCGTGGCGCCCGCGATCACGCTTGCCACCTGCGGCCGCGCCGCCAGCCATGAAAAGGCGAGTTCGAGCATGGTGTGGCCGCGCGCTTGCGCAAAGGCCTGGAGCTTTTCGACCGTCTCCTCATTGCGCGGCGTGACGTAACGTTCGCGCAGCCGCGGCACCTTGCCAAAGCGCGTGTCGTCGGGTGCTGCCTCGCCGCGTCTATATTTGCCGGTCAACAGCCCACTGGCGAGCGGGAAGAAAGGTAATAGGCCGAGCTTATATCCTTGCGCGCAGGGCAACAGATCCTTTTCGATGTCGCGCACCACGAGGCTATATTCGTCCTGGCAGGAGACGAAGCGGCTGACATTTGCCGCGCGCGCGACATGCTCGGCTTCCGCGATCCGCCATGCCGGAAAATTCGAATTGCCGATATAGCGCACCTTGCCCTGCCGGATCAGGTCGTCGAGCGCGCGCAGCGTTTCCTCGATCGGCGTCAGCTCGTCGTAATCGTGCTGCTGATAGAGATCGATGTAGTCGGTTTTCAGTCGCTTCAGGCTGGCTTCGACGGCGGACATGATGTAGCGCCGCGAGGCGCCCTGTTTGCTGCCGTCCTCGCTCATCGGCTTTGAGAATTTGGTTGCCAGCACGATGTCCTTGCGGCGGTCGCCGAGCACCTCGCCTAGCACCCTCTCGGAACCGCCCATGCCGGAATAAATATCGGCGGTATCGAACAGCGTGATGCCGAGATCGATTGCTTTGTGGATCACCTTGCGCGAGGCTTCCAGATCGATGCGCTGGCCGAAATTATTGCAGCCAAGCCCGACCGCGGAAACGCGCAAGCTGAGCCGCCGAGATTGCGAGTTTGCATGGGTGGTCCTGAGCTGTGGTTGCAAAAGGTTACCCTATTTGAACCGCGCCGCGCTCACGCGCAAGCCGTCGCGGCGGATTCCGCCCGGGGCGATGCGGCGACCAGGGGTGGACAAGAAGGCAACCAAAGCCATACCACAAAAAAATGCGGCCCCGGTCAGACGCGGCGACTGACGGGGACCGCTGGGGGCGTGTGATCGTCGACGGGGGGCCTGACCAAACGCGGGTCGAACCTAATGCTTCTTTGTAACGCGGCCATGACAGGGGCTTTTCGCATTTTCGTCCCGTTTGCAATCATTCGGCGGCGTGTAAAAGCGGATATGGCGCGCAATAGCGATCGCAGCGTAACGCGTGAAAATGACTCGCTTGGGCGGGATCGTCGGTGTGTCGCACGAGGTCGGTCACCGGGGTATAGCTCAACATGCGCCCGCCGTCGGGCAATGCGGTGCAGCTAAAACGCAGCACCCGGCCGTCGCGAAGATTGATGTCGATCGGCGTGGAATCGCCCGCGCGCATCATCGCGGTGCGCCTGGCGATGAAGGCCCGCAATTCCGCTTCGGGCAATTCATAGGCGCCGGTGTCGCGACCGTGATACATCAAGGCGATGAAGGGTGGCTTGCTGTCGGCCTTTTCGTCCGACAACGCAAAATAACGGCGGGAGGCGCGATTGATGAATTCAGCGCGGGTGTCGGAATCAAGCAATACGATGCCGATATCGACCTGATCGAGCGCCGCCGAGAGCCGTTCTGCGGTCGCGTGGTGCCTGCGTTCCCAGGCCAAAGTATCGAGCAGCCGTTTTCGCAACAATCCGGTGATGGCCGCGGTGGCCAACGCGGCGAGCGCGGATATCGAAAGATGGGCCAGATCGGACGGATCATACGCGACGGGCTGATCATACGCGAGGCCGGCGCGGTGGCTTGTGAGCCACAGCGCGGTTGAGGCCGAGGCGATCGCCGCGCTCGCGATGCCCGAGCCGAAGCCGGAGAGCGAGCCCGCGAAAGCCACGATGCAGATCAAGAGCGGTGCGGGATCGGGGATACCAAATTGGGAGCGATCCAGGCCGAGCGCGGTCAACGCCGTTGCCGCGGTGAGAACAGGGCCGAAACTCGCACGCCAATCGAACTGCATGGCCGTCTCTCGTTTTCAAGACGAGAATGAAGGCGGACAGTCTGACGGATAGTTCGGCGTTTCGAACAAGGTTTCAGCCAGCAACCTTAAGAAGCCCTTGCCGGCATGCGTCCAACCCCATGGTCTTTTGAATCGAATGAATGAGATCGATCGGTCGGGGCCGGCGAAGCTTCGCAGAAAACGACAAAATCACGGCGAGGGGACCGTTATGCCCAATATCCCCGTTATCAATCCCCGATTTCACGTTTTACGCCTGCGCAACCATGTCCGTCACGGCCGGATCATCGACCTCAATGCCGGGCTGCCAGTCCATCGGCACGAAGCCTGGGATATGTTCGATGCGCCGCAGCCAGGCGCGGACCGCCGGGAAGGTCGAAAGATCATAATCGCATTGATCGGCGACATGCGTGTAGCCATAGAGCGCGATATCGGCGACCGTGAACTGGCCCGCGGCGAAATAGTCATGGGTCTTGAGATGATTTTCCATCACCTGAAGCGCGGCGTAGCCCCGCTCCATCCAGTCTTCCAGCGCATGGGTTTGCAGGTCGCGCCCGCCTTTGACCAAGCCGAGCCAGAAATAGGCCGCGCCGATATTTGGTTCCAGCGCGTGTTGTTCGAAGAACATCCATTGCAGGGCTTCGGCGCGCTCGACGCGCGATTCCGGCGCCAGCGGCGTGCCGCCGGCGACGTACCACAGGATCGCGTTGCTTTCGGCGAGGTAGCGGCCTTCGGCGACTTCGAGCAGGGGAACCTGGCCGCTTGGATTCTTGGCGAGAAACTCCGGCGTGCGGCTTTCGCCGCGCAGAATATCGATCTCGATTGCGCGATAGGGCATGTTGAGCAAGGCCAGCGCAAGGCGGACCTTGTAGCTGTTGCCTGAGCGCTGCATGGAATAGAGTTTGTACATGGCGGGACATTCGGTCGGTGAGAGCAAGCGGCTTGTCGCCCTGCAACTTGGCCAAACAATGATGCCGATCCGGATCGCTCGCAAGGGGAACGCCTAAAAAGGCCAAAACCTCTGCCGCACTGCAACGATCAAGAGGATTTTCCTCCGTAGTGACCTCGACAAAGCCGTGGCTTCCGTCGCCCGGCGCGGCCGATTGGGAGACAGATCGGCGCAGAACCATGGAAAACCAGCGGTTTTTGCTTGCCGCTGCACCGCAACAGTTTTAGAAACAGATGGCGCATTGCGCTTAAACCCATCCCTCGAAAATCTGGAGCCGATAATGCCCTTCCTGTCTGCTGCGCTCGACCGTGTGAAGCCGTCCGCGACGATCGCGGTCACGGATAAAGCACGCGAGCTGAAAGCGGCGGGACGCAATGTCATCGGTCTTGGCGCCGGCGAGCCCGATTTCGACACGCCCGCCAACATCAAGCGCGCGGCGATGGCGGCAATCGAAGCCGGCAAAACCAAGTATACGGCGGTGGACGGCATTCCCGAATTGAAGCAGGCGATATCAGCCAAATTCGAGCGCGAGAACGGCCTTGTCTATAAGCCGAACCAGATCATCGTCGGCACCGGCGGTAAACAGGTGCTCTACAACGCGCTGATGGCCACCATCAATCCGGGCGACGAGGTCATCATTCCCGCGCCTTATTGGGTGAGCTATCCGGAGATGGTCGCGCTTGCCGGCGGAGAGCCGGTTGCGGTGGTATGCACCGCCGCCCAAGGCTTCAAATTGCAACCCGATGCTTTGGAAAAGGCGATCACGCCGAAGACCAAATGGATTATTCTCAACTCGCCGTCGAACCCGACCGGCGCGGCCTATACGCGCAGCGAACTGAAGGCGATCACCGATGTGCTGGTCAAGCATCCGCAGGTCTGGGTGATGACCGACGATATGTACGAGCATCTCGTCTATGACGATTTCCAGTTCACGACGCCGGCGCAGATCGAGCCAAAGCTGTTCGACCGCACGCTGACCGTGAACGGCGTTTCGAAATCCTATTGCATGACGGGCTGGCGTATCGGCTATGCTGGCGGCCCCGCGCCGCTCATCAAGGCGATGGCGACGATCCAGTCGCAATCGACCTCCAACCCGTGTTCGATCGCGCAATGGGCGTCCGTCGAAGCGCTCAACGGTCCGCAGGATTTCATTCCGACCAACAACAAAGTGTTCAAGGAGCGGCGCGATCTCGTGGTGTCGATGCTCAACCAGGCCAAGGGCATCGATTGCCCGCGTCCCGAGGGTGCCTTTTACGTCTATCCCTCTTGCGCCGGGACCATCGGCAAGACCGCGCCGTCCGGCAAGGTCATCGCCAACGACCAGGATTTCGTCACTGAGTTGTTGGAAAATGAAGGCGTCGCGGTGGTGCAGGGATCGGCGTTCGGGCTTGGGCCGGCGTTTCGGATTTCCTACGCGACCAAAACGTCGGACCTCGAAGACGCCTGCAAACGCATCCAGCGCTTTTGCGGCAATTTGCGATAGGTAACAAGTCTCTCGTGTCCCGGACGCGGTGCAGCGCTTCAAAAGCGCGTTCACGCGCGTCTTCGACGCGCTACGGCGACGCACCGCAGGGCCGGGACCCATGTGTCAGTATGGACCCCGGATCAGCGGCGCACGACTTTGTCCTGCGCGGCATCCGGGGGAACGCATCTGGAGCAAACGACGGACATATGCCATAGAAGAGACGCGCCCCGGTCAATTGCCGGGAGCGGGCGTTTTTCTCGACCTGCATCATTTTTTTCAGCCGGAGATATAACATGCGTCGTTTGATGACCCTGGCCGGTATCGCCGCCACGCTCCTGATGGCGCCGCTTGCCGATGCAAATGCCCAGCAGCCGATGCAGCGGGTGCAGATCGGAATTCTCGAATGCCGCGGCGGCGCCAGCATCGGCTTTATCGTCGGCTCGGTCACCAATCTCGGATGTGTGCTCAGGATCGATGGCCTGCCGGAAGACCGCTACGTCGCGACCATCCGCAAAGTCGGCGTCGATCTCGGCATCACCCAGGAAAGCGCGCTGGCCTGGGGCGTCTATGCGCCGGTGGCGCGGCTTGGTCCCGGCGATCTCTCCGGCAATTATGCCGGCGCGCAAGGCAGCGCCACGATCGGCGTCGGCGCCGGCGGCAATGTGCTGGTCGGCGGTTCCAATAATTCGATCGCCTTGCAGCCGCTCAGCCTGCAAGGCCAGGTCGGCTTAAGCGTCGCGGCCGGCCTCGAAAGCCTGGAACTGCGCCCGGGGCGGTAGCAAATTCATCTCGTCGTCATTGCGAGCGCTAGCGAAGCAATCCAGTATAAGAACTGGATCGCTTCGTAGCAGAGCCTGTCATCGGGCGCGAATTCGCGCGACCCGTTGGCTCCTCGCGATGACGGTATGGGGACGCTTTTCCTTTATGCCGCACCGCCAATAAATTTTCCGTCTTGCCAAAATGCGGGCGGAGGAGGAGCATCCCCTGTTGCCGACCCAATCAAGGGCCGAGCTCCAAATGAGGAGGCGGCAATGGGACAGGACGTCAGAAGTCCCCCAAATCCTAAAAAATCGGGTCCACGGTGCATCGCGCTGGTGGGCCCTTTCCAAAGCGGTAAAACCACACTTTTAGAAGCAATATTGGCGCGCACCGGCGCGATCCCGCGCGCCGGCAGCGTCGATGCCGGCACTTCCGTCGGCGATGCAAGCCCAGAGGCGCGCCATCACAAGATGGGCATCGGGTTGACCGCCGTCACCACCCATTTCATGGGCGATCATTACACTTTTATCGATTGCCCCGGCTCGGTCGAATTCGCCCACGACATGCGCGCCGCGTTGCCGGCGGTCGATGCCGCGGTCGTGGTTTGCGAAGCGGACGAGAAGAAATTGCCGCAGCTTCAGATCATCCTGCGCGAACTTGAGGATTTGAGCATTCCGCGCTTTCTGTTTCTCAACAAGATCGACCGCGCCCATAAGCGCATTCGCGAAACGCTTGCCACCTTGCAACCAGCCTCGCGCATTCCGCTGGTGCTGCGTCAGATCCCGATCTGGAATGGCGATTTGATCGCGGGCTTTGTCGACCTCGCGCTGGAACGCGCCTTCATCTATCGCGAACACAAAGCCTCCGAGGTTGTCGCCCTCGATGGCGGCAATCTCGACCGCGAAAAGGAAGCCCGCTTCTCGATGCTGGAAAAGCTCGCCGATCACGATGACGAGTTGATGGAACAATTGCTGGAAGACATTCAGCCGCCGCGTGACGCCATATTTGACGATCTCGCGCGCGAATTGCGCCAGGGCTTGATCTGTCCGGTGCTGCTCGGCTCCGCGGCGCGCGAAAACGGCGTGTTGCGCCTGATGAAGGCGTTGCGCCACGAAGCGCCTGACGTCACCGAGACCGCCAAGCGTCTCGGCGCTTCCTCACCGAAGGACGCGCTCGCTTATGTGCTCAAGACCGTGCATTTGCAACATGGCGGCAAGCTGTCGCTGGCGCGGGTTTTGGCCGGACGGTTTGATGATGGCGCAACGGTGCACGCCTCAACGGGCGAGACCGGCCGGATCTCCGGTATCTCGGCGCTGGGTTGCGGCAATGATAATAAACGTTCTGTCGTCCAGGCCGGTGAAACCATGGCGCTGGGCAAGCTCGACGCGGTCAGGACCGGCGATACCCTGTTGAACGGCAAAGCGGCGCCCGAGGCGCTGGCGCATATCGAACCCGCACCGCCCGTGTTGGCGGTCGCGGTGGCGGCGATCGATCGCAAGGACGACGTCAAGCTCGGCCAAGCCCTGTTGCGGCTGAATGAGGAAGACCCCTCGCTCACCATGGTGCAAAATCCGCACACCCACGACACCGTGCTGTGGGGGCAGGGCGAAATGCATCTGCGCGTCGCGCTGGAGCGGCTCCACGACCGCTTCGGCGTCAATGTCAAATCGCATCCGCCGGCGATCGGCTATCAGGAAACCATCCGCAAGCCGATCACCCAGCGCGGTCGGCACAAGAAACAGTCCGGCGGCCATGGCCAGTTCGGCGACGTGGTGCTGGAAGTCAAACCGATGCCGCGCGGCGGCGGCTTTGAGTTTCACGAAAAGGTGGTCGGCGGGTCGGTGCCGCGGAACTACATTCCCGCGGTCGAGGAGGGCGTCATCGACGGTCTTTTGCGCGGGCCGCTCGGATTTCCCGTGATCGACGTGCAGGTGACGCTCACCGACGGCTCTTATCACAGCGTGGATTCGTCGGATCTTGCGTTCCGGACCGCGGCGCGGATCGGCCTCAGCGAGGCGCTGCCGCAATGCCAGCCGGTATTGCTGGAGCCGATTCATCTGGTCGATATTGTTTGTCCGACCGAGGCCACCGCCAGGATCAACGCCATTTTGTCGGGACGGCGCGGGCAGATTTTGGGCTTTGACACCCGCGAGGGCTGGGTAGGATGGGATCGCGTGCGCGCCATGATGCCGGAGGCGGAGATCGGCGAATTGATCGTGGAGCTGCGCTCGGCGACCGCCGGTGCCGGCAGCTTCACGCGGCAGTTCGATCGGATGGCGGAAGTGACAGGCCGCGCCGCCGATCAGATCATCGCCGCGCACCGCGTCGCGGCTTGAATGTATGGTGTCATTCCGGGATGGTCCCAACGGGTCGCGCGAATGCGCGCCCGATGACAGGCTCCGGACCAGACCTCAGATGCACAATTGTGCATCGGGGAATATCGAGGTTCTCAGGTGCGCAATTGCGCACCATATTTCGGTGCTTCGCACCGCCCCGGAACGACGGGTGAACTATCCGTCAGCTTCGCGCGCCAACCATGATCTCGCTCAACAAATCCACCGCCTCGTCGATTGCATGCTAATCTTGCGAATCGGGGAACAGAGGACGACCGGATATGCTGCGGCGGATACATCAGCCGACTTTCGCCGAACTCTATGTGCCGAAACTCGTCACCGTTCTGCGCGAGAGGTATGGCTTAACGGACTTTCGCGCCGATGTGATTTCCGGCCTGACGGTCGCGATCGTCGCCCTTCCATTGTCGATGGCGATTGCGATCGCCTCCGGCGCGACGCCCGATCGCGGACTCTATACCGCCATTGTCGGCGGCTTCATCGTGTCGCTGCTGGGCGGCAGCCGCTTTCAGATCGGCGGCCCGGCCGGCGCCTTCATTGTGCTGGTCGCCTTGACCGTCGAACGCCATGGGATCGATGGCGTGATACTCGCCACCGCCATGGCGGGGGTATTTTTGATCGCGGCCGGCTTGTTGCGGCTCGGCACCTACATCAAGTTCATCCCCTATCCGGTCACGGTGGGATTTACGTCTGGCATCGCCGTCATCATCCTCACCAGTCAGCTCAAGGATCTCTTGGGCATCACGCTTGCGGGAAAAGAGCCGGGCGAATTCATTCCAAAGATCGAGGCGCTGGCGCGCGGCCTGCCCACCGCCAGCATTCCCGCCATTGCGATCGGCGCGGTCAGCATCGCGATCATCGTTGTCTTGCGTAGGCTCAAGCCGCATTGGCCGGGCATTCTGATCGCGGTTGTCGTGGCCGCGTTGGCGAGCTGGGCGTGGTCGCTTCCGGTGGAGACCATCGGCACGCGTTTTGGCGGCATTCCCCGGCAATTGCCATATCCCTCCTGGCCTTCGTTTTCGCTTGCGAAAGTGCAAGCCGTTTTACCCGATGCGATCGCGTTCGCGCTGTTGGGCGCGATCGAATCCCTGCTGTCGGCGGTGGTGGCTGACGGCATGACCGGGCGGCGGCATCGCTCCAATTGCGAATTGGTGGCGCAGGGTTTCGCCAATATCGGCTCGGCCTTGTTCGGCGGCATTTGCGTCACCGGCACCATCGCGCGCACCGCGACCAATGTACGCGCCGGCGCGCGGGGTCCGGTGTCCGGCATGTTGCACGCGTTATTTCTTCTGCTGTTCATGCTGCTGGCAGCACCCCTTGCCGGTTTTATTCCGTTGGCGGCGCTGGCCGCCGTGCTTGTGGTGGTGGCCTGGAACATGGCGGAAAAGCACGAATTCGCGCTTTTGATCCGCTCCTCGCGGGGCGATGCCATGGTGCTGCTCGCGACCTTCCTGCTCACCGTCTTTCGCGATCTCACCGAAGGCATTCTCGTCGGATTTGCGCTCGGCGCGGCGTTGTTCATCAACCGCATGGCGGAGATGACGGAGGTGGAAGCCGATACGCAGCTCGTGCCCGCTGACCGGGCCGACTTCGCCAATGGCGAACGCCTGCCTTACGACGCGGGCCTGGCCGCCGACCCTGACATCCTGGTGTATCGCATCAGCGGGGCTTTTTTCTTTGGCGCGGCTTCGTCGGTCGGCGCGGTGCTCGACAGCATCGCCGACCGGCGCAAGGCGTTCGTGGTCGATTTCGCGGCCGTGCCGTTTTTGGATTCGACCGCGGCCAACGCGATGGCGAGGGTCACGGCCAAGGCTGCGCGTCAGGGCATCCGCCTTTATATCACCGGCGCTTCACCCGCGGTGCGGCGCGCGCTGCTGACCCATGGCGTCATCCGGCCACACGCTACCTATCGCGAAACCATCGCACGCGCGGTCGCCGATATCAAAGGCGAGCGGGAGGTATCCTCGGGCGCGTTTCCTGAATCATTGGCCGCTGAGCTGCCTCCTGTCATCGCCGAGCATTGACTCGCAAGCCGGCTTGTCCGATTTGAATGAGGAGACAATCGGAATCGGTGATGGCGGCCACGACAAAATCGCGCGCAGCATGTCTGATCGGCTGGCCGGCGGCGCATTCGCGCTCGCCGTTGATCCATCATTACTGGCTGCGAACGCTTGGCATCGACGGCGGCTATTCGATCGAAGCGGTGCCGCCGGAGGGCTTTGCCGAATTTGTCCTGCATTTGTCGGGCCACGGTTTTGTCGGCGCCAACGTCACCATTCCGCACAAGGAGCGCGCGCTGGCGCTCTCCGTGCCGGATGCGCGGGCGCGCGCGGTCGGCGCCGCCAATACGCTTTGGTATGAAGGCAGCGAGCTACGCTCGACCAACACCGATGTCGAGGGTTTTATCAACAATCTCGATGGCTGCGCGCCGCGCTGGGATCGATGCGTCGATGCGCTGGTGCTGGGCGCCGGAGGTTCGGCGCGCGCCGTGGTGTTCGGGTTGATCGAGCGCGGCATCAAGCGGGTGCATGTGGCAAACCGCACCATCGAGCGGGCGCAAG
>DATGJS010000148.1:0-12445 GCA_035295025.1 Bradyrhizobium sp. | reverse complement strand
ATCGGCGCGGTCGAGATCATTCGTGTCATCGACGGACGGCGTGACCTGCACAGTCTATTTCAAACGTAGCCCGCATGAGCGCAGCGATATGCGGGTCACCCGGGTATCGCTCCGCTCACCCGGGCTACGCTGACGACCGCTCGGCCGTCACCGCAGCTCAGCTCTCCGCCTTGGCGAACCGGTCATCCAGCGCGTAACCGGCGCCGCGCACGGTGCGGATCGGGTCCTGCTCGCGGCCGGGATTGAGCAATTTGCGCAGACGGCCGATATGCACATCCACGGTGCGCTCGTCGATATAGATGTCGCGGCCCCAAACGCTGTCGAGCAATTGTTCGCGGCTGAAGACGCGCCCGGGATGTTCGAGGAAGAATTCGAGCAGGCGGTATTCGGTCGGCCCCAGATCAATCGGGCGGCCGGAGCGGGCGACGCGGCGCTTTTCCCGATCGAGCTCGATATCGCCATAAGCGAGCACGGTGGCAAGCCGCTCGGGACTTGCGCGGCGCAACAGCCCGCGGACCCGTGCCAGCAATTCCGGCACCGAGAACGGCTTGACGATGTAATCGTCGGCGCCGGTGGCAAGCCCCCTCACCCGTTCGCTTTCCTCGCCGCGCGCGGTCAGCATGATGATGGGCAATTGCTTGGTTTCGGGACGGGCGCGCAAACGCCGGCACAATTCGATGCCGGAGAGCCCCGGCAACATCCAATCGAGTACGATCAAATCGGGAACCCGCTCCTTCAAGCGGGTATCGGCGTCATCGCCGCGTCCGACCGTTTCGACGTCATAGCCTTCGGCGTCGAGGTTATAGCGCAACAGGGTCGTCAACGCCTCCTCGTCTTCCACCACCAGAATGCGTGCGTTCATATGCATAGCCTTTTCTCGTCTCTGGAAATCATTGCTTCAAACGATCCGCCGAACCGAAAAATCATCCATTGCCGGGAACCGTCGTGGTGAAGGTCGTCATGTCGCCCTTCGGGCGCTTGTCGAGAATTTGCTGACCCTCGATCATGTAGAACACCGTCTCGGCGATGTTGGTGGCGTGATCGCCGATCCGCTCAATGTTCTTGGCGCAGAACATCAGATGAATGCAGAAGCTGATGTTGCGCGGGTCTTCCATCATGTAGGTGAGGAGTTCGCGGAACAGCGAGGTGCAGATGGCATCGATCTCTTCGTCGCCTTTCCAAACCGTCATCGCGGCCGGCAAATCGTGCGCGGCATAGGCGTCGAGCACCGACTTCACCTGCGACTGAACGAGATCGGTCATGTGCTCCAGGCCGCGGATCAGTTTCAGCGGCTGGAAATCGCTCTCCAGCGCCGCAACCCGCTTGCCGATATTCTTGGCGAGGTCGCCGATCCGTTCGAGATCGGTCGCAACCCGCATCGCGCCCACGATCTCGCGCAAATCCACCGCCATCGGCTGACGCCGCGCGATGGTCAGCACCGCGCGCTCCTCGATCAGGCGCTGCAAATTGTCGATGTCGAGATCGGTCTCGACCACACGGCGGCCGAGCGCGACGTCGCGGCGAACGAGCGCGTCGACCGCATCGACGATCATGCGTTCGGCAAGCCCCCCCATTTCGGCCACCAGGCGGGTCAATTCCTGAAGATCGCTGTCGAACGCCTTGGCGGTATGTTCTGAGGCCATCTTATTCTCCTGGAGCATCATGTTCCGGCTGGGGATTATCGGAACGCGATCTCATTTCCTTGGGTTGCGCGCGGTCTTTTTAAAAAACATGACCTTCGAAAAACCGGTTTCCACTTTTTCGGGTCATGCTCGCTAACCGAAGCGGCCGGTGATGTAATCCTGGGTGCGGCGATCGTTCGGCGAGGTGAAGATTTTGTTGGTCTCGTCGAACTCGATCAGCTCGCCCAGATACATGAACGCGGTCTTGTCGGAGACCCGCGCGGCCTGCTGCATGTTATGGGTGACAATAGCGATGGTGTAGTTTTCCGCCAGCTCCTGGATCAGTTCCTCGACCTTGGCGGTCGAAATCGGATCGAGCGCCGAGCATGGCTCGTCGAACAGGATCACCTCGGGCCGCACCGCAACCGTGCGCGCGATGCACAACCGCTGCTGCTGGCCGCCGGACAGGCTTAAGCCTGATGCGTTGAGCTTGTCCTTGACCTCGTTCCAGAGCGCGCCGCCGCGCAGCGCCTTCTCGACGCGACCGTCCATTTCCGACCTGGAAATCTTCTCGTAAAGGCGGATGCCGAAGGCGATGTTCTCGTAGATCGTCATCGGAAACGGGGTCGGCTTCTGGAACACCATGCCGACGCGCGCCCGCAACAGATTGAGATCGAGCTTGGGATCGAGAATGTTGGTCTGGTCGAGCATCAATTGCCCGACGGCGCGCTGACCCGGGTAGAGGTCGTACATCCGGTTGAAAATCCGCAGCAATGTCGATTTGCCGCAGCCGGACGGGCCGATAAAGGCGGTGACGCGATTGGTGCCGAGCGTGAGGTTGATGTTCTTCAGCGCGTGGTGCTCGCCATAATAGAAATTCAAGCCGCGCGCGGTGACCTTGGCCGGCGGTTCCCCCTGTCCGGCCGACCCGGCCATCGCCGGTATCGGCGCCGGCGCATGCGTGCCGGGAACACTCAACGAGGCGGAAAAATCGTTCATTTTGCGGTCCTCTCGGCGCCAAGAATGCGCGCGCCAATGTTGAGAGCAAGTACGGTCAGTGTGATGAGCAAGGCCCCGCTCCAAGCGAGCTGCTTCCAATAGGCATAGGGGCTTTGGACGAAATTATTGATCGTCACCGGCAGGTTCGCCATGGTCTTGGTGAGGTCGAGGCTGAAAAACTGATTGGAGAGCGCGGTAAACAATAATGGCGCGGTCTCCCCGGCGACGCGGGCGGTCGCGAGCAGCACGCCGGTGATCAGGCCGGAGCGCGCCGCGCGATAGGCGATCCGCTTGATGACCAGCGAGCGCGGCAGACCGAGCGCGGAAGCCGCCTCGCGCAGCGGATTGGGCACCAACAGCAACATATCTTCGGTGGTACGCAGCACGACCGGAATCACGATCACGGCCAGCGCGAGCGATCCCGCCAAGGCCGAGAAGCCGCCCATCGGCACCACGACGGCGCCGTAAATGAACAGTCCGATGATGATCGAGGGCGCGCTTAGGAGAATGTCGTTGATGAAACGGATCACGGAAGTCAGCCGGTCGTTCTTGCCGTATTCGGCCAAATAGGTGCCGGCGAACAGCCCGAGCGGCGCGCCGACGCCGACGCCGATCACGCTCATGATGAGCGAGCCGGTAATCGCATTCAAAAGACCGCCTTCGTTCGAGCCCGGCGGCGGCGTGTTCTGGGTGAAGATTTCGAGGTTGAGACCTTTCAGGCCGTTGAAGAACAGCGTGAACAGAATCAGCGCGAGCCAGGTGACTCCGAAGACCGCCGCACCCACGCACAGCGCGCGAACCACGATGTCCTTTCGCCGGCGGCGGGAATAGATCGGGTTCATGTTACTTCCCCGCCTTCTTTTCCAGGCGCATCAACATCAGCCGCGCGGCGGCCAACACCATGAATGTCAGCACGAACAACAGCAGGCCGAGCAGGATCAACCCGGATTGGTGCAGGCCGTCGCTTTCGGCGAATTCGGACGCGATCGCGGCCGAGATCGTGGTGCCCGGCGCGAAGATCGACGACGAAATCCGGAAAGAATTTCCAATGATGAAGGTGACCGCCATGGTTTCACCGAGCGCACGGCCGAGCGCCAGCATGATGCCACCGATGACGCCGACGCGGGTATAGGGAATCACCACATTGCGAACCACTTCCCAAGTCGTGCAGCCGACGCCATAGGCGGCTTCCTTCAAAACCGGCGGCACCGTCTTGAACACATCGACCGAGATCGCGGTGATGAACGGCAGCACCATGATCGCAAGGATAAGCGCGGCGTTGAACAGGCTGAGATAAGAGGGCGGCCCGGCGAATATCGATCCAAGAAGCGGAACGCCGTCGAACAGGCCGATCATGAAGGGCTGAAACGTATAGGCCAGAAACGGACCCAACACGAAAAACCCCCACATCCCGTAAATGATGGAGGGGATGCCGGCGAGCAATTCGATGGCGCTGCCGATCGGCCGGCGCAGCCATTGCGGGCAAAGTTCGGTGAGAAAGATCGCAATGCCGAGACCGACGGGAATCGCGATCAACATGGCGATGAACGAAGTGACCAGGGTTCCGTACATCGGGCCGAGCGCGCCGAGCACCGGCGGATCGGCGGACGGCGCCCAGCGCTGCGTCCACAAAAACGCGACGCCATACTCCTTCATCGCCGGCCAGGCGCCGACGATGAGCGAAAGAATGATGCCGCCGAGAATAAGCAGGACCGAAATCGCGCAAATGCGTGTGATCCAATAGAAGGTGACGTCCCCCAGTTTGAACGCGCTCAGCGCCTTGGCGCGGTCATAGGGTCCGGCGACTTCCATCGTTCCGTTTTGAACCGCCATCTCTGCCACGCCAACTCCCTTTGTCTGGTTCAGAACATGCTTGGGTCAAAACGCCGCTTGGTGCCCACTTTCCGAAGTTCGTGCTCCATTGCGAGCCGCCCACTTTCACGAATTTCGGAAAGTGGGCACTAACGCGCGATGAGATTTGGTTGAATCGTCATCGCGCTTTAATTCTTTGATTGCGCATGATCTTTTCGGAAAACCGCTTCACACTTTTCCGGATCATGCTCTAGGTCTCAGCTCTTGATGTCAGCCGACCAAGTCTTTTCGATCAGCTTGACCACATTGTCCGGCATCGGAATGTAGTCGAGTTCTTCGGCCATCTTGCCGCCATTGGCAAAGGCCCATTTGAAAAACTTGACGGCTTCCGCGGAGGCCGCCTTATCGGCCGGCTCCTTGTGCATCAGGATGAAGGTCGAGGCCGTGATCGGCCAGGACGCCTCGCCGAGCTGATCGGTAAGGATCACGTAATAGCCGGGAGAGTTCGCCCAATCGGCGCTGGAAGCCGCCGCCTGAAATGCAGCCACCGTCGGCTGCACGGTCTTACCGGCCTTATTGACCAACGCGACGTAGGTCAGCTTGTTCTGCTTGGCATAGGCATATTCGACATAACCAATCGAATTTTTGGTCTGGCCGATATTGCCGGCGACGCCCTCATTACCCTTGGCGCCGACACCCGCCGGCCATTCCACCGCGGTGCCGGAACCGACCTTGCTCTTCCACTCCGCGTTCACCTTGGACAGATAGTCGGTGAAATTGAAGGTCGTGCCCGATCCGTCGGAACGGCGAACCACCGTGATGGCTTCGCCCGGCAATTTGACATTCGGATTGAGTTTCTTGATCGCCGGGTCGTCCCATTTGGCGACCTTACCGAGATAAATATCGGCAAGCGTCGAACCATCGAGGATCAGTTCACCTGCTTTAAGGCCCTCGATGTTTACGACCGGCACGATCGCGCCCATCACCATCGGCCATTGCACCAGGCCGTCTTTTGCCAATTGTTCCGGCTTGAGCGGTGCGTCGCTGGCGCCGAACGTCACGGTTTTGGCCTGTATCTGCTTGATGCCGGCCCCCGATCCGATCGACTGATAGTTCACGCCGTCGCCGCTCTCTTTTTTGTAGGCATCGGCCCATTTCGAGAGGATCGGGAAAACAAAGGTCGAGCCTGCTCCCGTGATGTCGGCCGCAAAAGCCGGCGTCGATGCGACGACCAAGCCCGCGGCGACAATCGTTTTGATGAACTTCATTGCTGGTCTCCTTGATCGTAAGCTCAAGCGCTCACCTCGCTCGTTTAGGAGCGGTCATTGCTGCTTTTACGAAGGTTTGATGACAGTTAGATGACACATCCAAGCAATTGAAATAGCTTGAATTTTATGTCGATACCGGCGGTTTGGCCTGGGGAAAACAGGCGGTAAAAGCCGCACCGTTTTTCAGCACGCTTTCGATCAAAAGCCGGCCCCGATGGCGGTTAACAATATGTTTCACCAGCGATAGTCCAAGGCCGGTTCCGCCCTGCGCCCGGCTGTCGCCGACATCGACCCGGTAGAAGCGTTCGGTGAGGCGCGGAAGATGTTCCGGAGCGATGCCCGGACCGAAATCGCGCACCATGACCCGCACCTCCGGCTGGCCCTCGCTGGACACCGCCGAGGTCAGAGAGACGATCACCTTGCCGCCCGAGGCGCCGTATTTCAGCGCGTTCTCGACCAGATTTTCGAACAGCCGCAGCAGCTCTTCGCGATCGCCCGCGATCCAGACCGGCGTCTCCGGCAAGTCGATCTCGATTGCGACCTGGCGTTCGCGCGCCAGCGGCTCCAGCCCGTCCGCGACTTGGCGGATGATGATCACGATGTCCACCAGCGTATCGGGGCGGACATGGGCGGACAGCTCGACCCGCGACAGCGACAACAGATCGTCGATCAATCTGGCCATCCGCGTCGCCTGGGCGTGCATGATGCCGAGGAAGCGGTCGCGCGCCTTGGGATCGTCTCTCGCCGGCCCCTGAAGCGTATCGATAAAACCCGATAATGCGGCAAGCGGCGTGCGCAATTCATGGCTGGCATTGGCGACGAAGTCGGCGCGCATCTCCTCGACCCGGCGCAGCGGCGTCTGGTCGTGAAAGGTCATCAGCATGCATTTATCAGCGCCGCCGAACAGTGTCGGAACCTGTACCGGCGTGATGATGAGCTCCATCCAGCGATCGACGGGAACGTGATCGAGATAGGTGGCGCGGCGGGTTTCGGCGGTGGCAATGGCTTCGCGCAGCGCCGCGATGATTTCGGGCGAGCGCAAGGCGAATTGAGCGAGTTCATTCTTGCGCAAAGCCGGCGCGAGTTGAGCCGCGGCGGCGTTGAGGTGAATGACGCGGCCGGCGCGGTCGAGCAAAACGGCCGGGTCAGGCATGCCGGCGACAATGGCGCTGACGGCCGCGGATTCGATCGGATTGACGCCACGGACCTCCTCACGCGAGGCGGTGACATCGTGCAGCCGCCACGGCACCAGCGCGGCCGCGGCGATGCAGGCAAAAATCACCACCGCGCGAACTACGGGCAACTCGCCGAAAATCACCACCGCGCTCAGCGACAGACCGGCCACCAGCAAAACGATCGCCGAGTGCCTCAACCGGTCGGGCCAAGAGGAGGAAAAGGCGGAAGCAGAATCGTCAATAGCCATCGGGCACCTCAGGCGCCGGGTTCGCCGCGTTCCCCGACATAAACGGCTTCGCGCTCAGGTGGGACGCCTACCCCAGGCGCCTTGCGCGACCGTTTCGGCCGGGCCGTCAGGATAACCTCCCGAAACGTCAGTAGGATTACAGATATGACGAAGGGCGCAATATAATAGAGGAAGCGAAACAGCAGCATCCCCGCGAGCAGATCCTCCCGGTCCATCTGCCACAAGCCAACCAGCATGGCGGCGTCGAAAACCCCGAGCCCGCCCGGGGAGTGGCTGGCAAAGCCGAGCAAGGTGGCCGAGACGAAGATCACCGCGACCACGACAAAGCCGAGATTGGGCTCATCCGGCACCAATTCGTACATGGCGAGCGCGCAAAAACCGAGATCGACGATGCCGATCACGATCTGCAACAGCGTGAGCGGGCCGCCCGGCAAAACCACCGTCCACGGTCCGCGCCCGACCTGGCGCGGCCGCATCCAGACCCAAATCACATAGACGACGAGAGCGAGGATGATGGCGATGGCGAGTGCGCGGTTCAGCCAGGACGGAAGCTGATCGACGGCGGAAGCCGCTTCCGGATGATAGGCGATGCCGAGCCCCAGCACCGCGGCATTACCGAGCCAGAAAGTGAGGCCGGCGATAAAGCAAATCTTGGCGACGTCGATCGCGTTCAATCCCCAGGCCGAATAGATGCGGTAGCGTACCGCGCCGCCGGTAAACACGCTGGCGCCGACATTGTGTCCGATCGAATAGCTGGTGAAGGCGGCGAACGCGTTGACGCGATAGGGGATGTCGCGGCGGCCGATCGCGCGCATCGCAAACAAATCGTAGAATGTCAGGGTGAAGTAGCCGGCGGCCACAAACAGCCCCGCCAGCGCGATCGATCGGGGCTCGGTGCTCTTGATGGCTTCGATGACCTCATAGACATCGACGCCCCGCAATATGTGATACAGCACATAGCACGCGATGCCGATGATTGTGACGCTGAGCGCGACGCCCAATTTGTGCAAGATTTGCTTGTGGCGCAGAAACGAGAGCGTCCTGCGTATGGCTTCCAGCATCTAGAGCTCCGATTCCGAAGTTCGTATCATTTCGCGGCCCCTCGTTTACGAACTTCGGAATCGAAAGAGCTCTAGTAAATTATTGTTTTCTAGTGCGGTTTTGAATTTGAAGTTCCTATGATGAGATTGCCGCGAAACTGATAGGAACTTCAAATTCACCGCACTAGTGGTCCGATTCTAACATTGGCTTCCGGTCTCGCGCACATTCCACCTTCCCTTTTGCATGTCGTAGCGGGTTTTAGGCCGGAGTGGAATTCGCTTGATACAAATAGAGCCGCCCTTTCAACTTATTAGACGTTATCGGGCCAGCCCCATGGTTCGCGGAGAATTTGCCCCGCGGCCAGTATCCCGCTTCCGAGCGCCCATCAGGCGACCAGACGCTGGAAAATCAGCAAATCGAGCTCCGGCGCCTCGCCGGCCAGGCCGGTCAAAAGGCCATGGACCTGTCCGCGGTGGTGAGTCTGGTGATTGAACCAATGCGCCAGCGCTGGAGATAATTGCTGTTCGAGCGGCTGCGGCGATGAGACGCGGCGATATTTGATCGTCGAAGCAATGCGCGCCTCGTCAAGGCCATCGACGAAGTCGATGATCCGCCGATCTTCGGCCTCGCGGGCGAGGCGCAATTCATCGAAAGTCTCATAGAGGATTGCGGCCAACCGGTTTGGCGCTTCGCCTTCACCGGTAAACCGCTGCATCCAGATCCGGTCCGTCACCAGAAGATGGTTGAGCGTCCCATGGACCGATTTGAAAAAGGCCCCACGGTCGGCGCGGTACTGTTCGACGGAAAGGCGGCCAACGGTCGCAAGAAGTCGGCCATTGGCCCAGGCATTGTAGCGGCCGAACATTCGGTAGTGGGCTGCGAGCGTGCAAGGCATTTCGGCCATTGGAAACCGCCTTTCAGTTAATCTTGGTTGCGCCGGAAACCACGCGGTCGCGCAACCACGATCCGGCCGCGCAGCCGATGAGATAAAACGCCAGCAGCAGCAGCCCGAGGTCCAGCCAATAGCCCGTCCGGCCAGGAATCGCATGGGTAAACGCGGCAATCACAAGCGCAAGGACCAGCACCGCCAGCCACGGCGTCCATCGCTTCGGCACGCCCTGACCGCGCTGAACCACCGCGATCCATCCCATCGCCAAACCAAGCAAGAGCGACGCCAACAGCCATCCCCCATGAAAGAACGCCAAAAAGATCATGGTTTTTCCTTCACCACGAATTCGATCCGGCGATTTTTCGCCTTGTCCGCCTCGCTATTATTGGCCGCGACGGGCTGGGTGCTGCCATAGCCGATCGCGGTAAAGCGGCCGGCCGGCAAACCCGCTTTCGTCAGATAATCGACGACCGCCTGCGCGCGCCTTTCAGACAACGCCTGATTGGCGGCGCTCTCGCCATCGGCGTCGGTATGCCCGACGATGTCGATATTGGCGGTCGGGCAGCGCAGCGCCACTTCGATCAGGCGGTCGAGCAGGCCGGCCGAATCCGGATCGAGGGCGGAGCGGCCGGATTCGAAGCGAATCGTCCCCTTGGCCAGCAACTCGGACAAAAGCTGCTGACAGACCGTGGCATCGACCGGCGCGGCGGCCGGCTTGACGGAAATATCGGCCTTCAACTGCCAGCCTTGTGGAAATTCCTTGACCAGATTGCCGCGAATCTGTCCTGGCGCCGCATCATAAAAGGCATCGCCCGAGAGTTTCGCTTCGCGATCCGACACCACAAGCGTGCCGGTGGAAAGGCGCGACAAGGCGCCCAAAGCGGGCACCACGGCACTGGCGAATCCGCTTGGGGCTCCAAGGCTCGTCTTGAGATTGTCCACGACCTTCTCGTTGAGAAACTTGCGGACCGCAGCCGCGGCGATCACCATGCGCGCATTGTTGTCGGGCACATAGCCGCTCAGCGTCAATGTCACCACCACGGGATCCTTGTAGGCCTGGAAAATATAGGGCGGAGCCTTGATCTCGTTGGAGGCAACCGAAAAGCCCTCGGGCAAATTTTTCAACGCCGCCGCAACCGCTTCGCGCCCCCCGAGATCGCGGGCCATGCCGGACAGGCTGATTTTGCCGTCCGAAATCGTGACTTTGCCGTCCTTCAGGCGGGCGACCTGTTCGAGCAATAGCGATGCCGTGTCGTCAAAACGCAAAGGCGCCCCGCGAGACAAATTGGTCCGATCGACGACCTCCACGCCGCCGAGATCCGCCCGCGCGGTTGCGAGCAATTTGTCTTTGCTCGCCGGCAAAGGCGAACTGCCGGACAAGGTGACCCTGACGACATCGCGCTCGGCCGACCAGACAAAGGGCTTGGCCTCGGGGATAAGACGGGTTTCGTCATTCACAAGCCGCACGCCCGGCACGGCTTCAATCGCCGCCACCGCGCCCTTTCGCCCCTCTTCCGAGAATGCGTCGGCAACCAGCGTCACATCGCGGCCGCCAACCGCGACCTGACCCTTGTCGAGCAAAATATCCTTGAGGGCCGCAATCGAGCGCTCGGTGAGATCGGCCTCCAGGCGCTCGGTATTGCTCCATGCCGCGACAACCCAAAAGACGGCCAATGGAATTGTCCCCGGCCACCATTTGCTGCTCCACCTGACTAGTCCGCGCATTCGATATCTCGCAAAGTGCAGCGCCTTGTCTTTTCGAAATTCATGCTCCTTAGAGCATGATCCGGAAAAGTGTGAAGCGGTTTTCCGAAAAGATCATGCTCAAACAAAGAATTAAAGCGCGATGACGATTCGACTAAATCTCATCGCGCTTTAGCGCATGATCCGGGCCCGAAAGGGCCGCGAACCGCATGCCGCGCGGAGCAAAGGTTGAAAACACAGTGGAAAGAGAGAGAAAACAAACCCTTGCGGGACTGTCAAACCCGAAATAACAGGAAGCGGCCCAAGCCGCCGCCGATCAAGGCGGCCAACCGTTTCTACGACGGTCTTTAGAACGGCCCGGAGCCCTGATGAAGCAGTTACGCGGCAACATCATCCGCGCTGGCCTGGAAGCGCTTTATTTCACCGGCGCGCACCATCTCTTTCGCCCAATTTTCGCCGGGGTCGGCAGTATTTTCATGCTGCACCATGTCCGCCCCGCCCGCGAAGGCTCATTCCAGCCCAATCGTCACCTTGAGGTGACGCCGGATTTTCTGCGCGTCGTACTCGCTTATCTTCGCGCGCACGACATCGACATCCTCACCATGGACGAGTTGCGCCGCAGGCTCACCCAACGCGACTTCGCGCGGCGCTTTACCTGCTTTACCTTCGACGACGGTTATCGCGATAACCGGGATTTCGCGCTTCCCCTCATGCGCGAATTTGACGCACCGTTGACAGTCTATGTCGCAAGCGATTTTGCGCAAGGCGCGGGGAGGTTGTGGTGGGTCGCGCTGGAAAGGCTGATCGCCAAGGCTTCCGCGATCGAGGCCGACCTCGGCGGCGCGACGAGCCGCATCGATGCGTCAACGCCTGCCGCCAAGCAGGCCGCCTTCGACCGCTTGCACGGCTGGCTGCGGGCGCTGCCGAACCCTGACGATCTTGCCCGCGAGATCGACGCTTTATGCGCCCGGCACGGCATCGATCAGAGCGCGATCTGCGGCGAGCTCTGCCTGTCCTGGAACGAGCTGAAACCTTTCGCCCATGAGCCGCTCGTCCAGATCGGCGCGCATTCCATCACCCATTGCAATCTCGCCATGCAGGACGAGGAGAGCGCGCGGACGGAAATGGCGATCAGCCGGGCGCGTATCGAGGATGCGTTGCAGCGGCCGGTGACCCATTTCGCTTATCCCTATGGCGACAGGCGGGCGGCGGGCGGCCGCGAATTCGCACTCGCCAAGGAGGCTGGATTCAAAACCGCGGTAACGACGCGGCCGGGCATGATCTTTCCAGAAAATGCCGGCCATCTCACGGCGCTGCCGCGCGTCTCGCTCAACGGCCATTATCAGAACGCGCGGGTCCTGCCCGTTCTCACCTCGGGCGCCGCCACCGCGATGTGGAACGGCTTCCGGCGCGTCAACGTGGTTTGATGGCGGTGTCGTCCCGCCGGGACATGTAACCACAGCTATTTTCCCCATCATCGCGAGCGCAAGCGAAGCGATCCAGCAAGCCCAAGATGAGGCACTGGATTGCTTCGTCGCTTTCGCTCCTCGCAAAGATGGGTTGGACGGCCCCCGAACGGCATCGATGTGCCAGAATGAGGTCGATGAAGATCTCAAGCAAAGGGG
The DNA here is from genome assembly GCA_035295025.1 of Bradyrhizobium sp. Lineage (GTDB taxonomy): Bacteria > Pseudomonadota > Alphaproteobacteria > Rhizobiales > Xanthobacteraceae > Bradyrhizobium. The sequence goes on along the minus strand of DATGJS010000148.1, from coordinate 62 downwards.
ACCGTCCATGAACGAGATTAGCACGATTGGTTTGGATTTGGCGAAGAACGTGTTTCAGATTC
>DATGJS010000147.1:0-5658 GCA_035295025.1 Bradyrhizobium sp. | reverse complement strand
CCGAATGCACGAGCTGAAGCGCCGAGATCGGGTCGGCGAAAATCACCTGCAACTGACCCGCCAAAAGATCGGCGACCGCAAGCGAGGTGCCGCGATAGGGGATATGGGTCATCTTGATGCCGGCTTTGCCGTCGAACAATTCGGTCAAAAGATGGTTGGACGCGCCGACGCCGGCGGTGCCGTAGTTCAATTCGCCGGGCTTGCTCTTGGCGCGTGCCACGAATTCACTCACGGTTTTGACGCCGAGCGCGGGGTTGACGACCATGATGTAGGGATAGGTGGTGGTCAGCGAAACCGGCGCGAAATCCTTCAAAGGGTCGTAAGGCAGGCTTTTGTAGACGGCGGGATTGATCGAGATCGGTCCGGATTGCCCGAGCAGAAGGGTGTAACCGTCGGGTTCGGCTTTGTTGACGAATTCGGTGCCGATGATCGATCCGCCACCGCCACGATTTTCGACGACGACAGCTTGGCCGAAGGCGTTTCCGAGCCGCCTGGCGATGACGCGCGCGATGGAATCGGCGGCGCCGCCGGCCGCGTAAGGCACGATCAAATGGATCGGGCGGGAGGGATAGTCGTCGGCGCGCGCGACACCACTGCCGGCGAGAAACAGGCCGACCGTCACGGCAAGCGAGACAAAGGCCCGTGACATTGATTTCGAATGGGTCGGCATGGGGTGTCTTCGGTTGCGATTTTTTTTAGGTCCTGCGATGTTTGGCGTGCTTCAACGGGGTTTGCAATGCCATCTGCGCCAGGTGCGACCGAGAGTCTCGCTCATCATATGGTTGCTACGCGGTGGGAAAATATCCCGCAAGTGGTGCGACATCAGGCCAAGCGCTCGCTGATCAATTTCTTCGCGGTCGCGCTTGCGGGCTGCCGCACCGAGACGGTCGAGATCGCGCTTCGCTCGTTGGCCGAATTTTCCGGCGGCCGGCAGGCGGGTTTGATCGGGCGCGGCGAGCGGATCGATGCGCTGAGCGCCGCCTTCCTCAACGCGGCATCCGCCAATGTCCATGATTTCTGCGACACCCATGCGGCGACCGTGATCCATCCGACCGCGCCGGTCGCGGCGGCGCTCCTGGCATTGTCCGAATTGCGGACCGTCGGCGGGTCCGATCTGCTGCTGGCGCTGATCCTCGGCAATGAAGCGCAGGCGCGGATTGGATTGGCGATGTCGCCGAGCCATTACAACAGAGGCTGGCACATCACCTCGACCTGCGGGGTGTTCGGCGCGGCCGCGGGAGCGGGCCGGCTCGCCGCGCTCAGTGAGCGTCAGATGGTTTGGGCGCTTGGCTTGGCCGCGACCCAATCGGCCGGCCTTTGCGAATGTCTGGGCACGCCGGCCAAAAGCGTCAGCGTCGGCAACGCGGCGCGCAATGGGCTCCTGTCGACGCTCCTGGCAGCCAAAGGATTGGAGGGACCGCGCGAGCCGTTGGCCGGCCCTCAAGGACTCTATCATGCGCTCGCGGAAAACCCCGATCTGTCGTTGATCACCGAGGGCTGGGGCGATCGCTGGGAGATCATGGCGACCTCGTACAAGCCCTATCCGTGCGGCTTTGTGATTCACCCCGTGCTCGATTGCGTGTTGGATTGGCGGCGCGATCATCCCTCTGCCGAGGTCGTCCGTGTCGCGGTAACGGGAAATCCGCTGCTTGCCGTCCGCACCGACCGGCCGAATATTTCAACGGGACGGGAAGCGCAGGTGAGTGTCCAGCATGCGGTCGCGGCCGCTTTGGCCTTCGGAAAAATCGGGATCGAGCATTTCACCGACGCTTGCGCGCGCGATCCAAAAGTGTTGGCCTTGCGAAGCAAGATCGAGGTGCGGCGCGATGAAAGTTTTTCGACCCTTGCGGCCGCGGTCGAAATCACGACCATCGACGGCAAGACGCATTATTTGACGCAAAGTGCTGCGCGCGGCAGCGATATCAATCCGCTCTCAGACCGCGACCTCGAAGACAAATTGCGGATGACGGCTGCCGAGTGGAATCCGAAGGTGGATGTCGCACCGCTGATCGAGGCGATCTGGGAAATCGATAAAAGCGCGGATGTTTCGAGCTTGGCGAAGATGACGATGGTGGACTTCCGCTTATGACCCTTAGCCGACATCGCGACGCGCCGAGCGAACGTTAGAGCATGATCCGGAAAAGTGTGAAGCGGTTTTCCCTCGCGACAAACGCCAAAGGCGTTTGCGCGGAGATCATGCTCAAACAAAGAATTAAAGCGCGATGACGATTCGACCAAATCTCATCGCGCTTTAGCGTTTGACCGATGCTGTCGAAAAAGGGGCTTGTCGGCAATGCTCGTCCTCGAAATCTCCGAATTGGTTAACGAGGAGAGAGCTTCACCCTTCTTCTGGCTATGTTTTTAGGTCCCGGCTCGCGTTCCGGCGGCCGGTCAACCCTTGATAGAAATGACCGGTGTCGGTAGAGTGCGTCGCGGTAATAGTTAATTTTCCATGAACGGATCAGCTAAAATGACCGCAGTTCGGAGCTTGGAGCCGGAAGAAAGTGCCGGAAGCCTGCCGCTAGGCGTCATCGTCGAAGGTCCGGTGGTAGATGCCAAGCTCCGCGAATCCTATGCCGTGTTCGGCATTCTTTACGCCGGTTCGATCGCCGCGGTGGTCTGGACGATCATGCAAGGCATCGGTCGGGTGGAGATTGCGGTCTTCGTCGGCATGTTCTGGCTGACCATGTTCGGGATGGGCGCAGGCATGCATCGCCTGCTCGTGCACCGGAGCTTTCGCTGCGGTCCGCTCATGAGGGCGTTCTTCTGTGCGATCGCCACGATGGCGGTGCAGGGCTCGGTGCTCAAATGGGTCGCCAATCATCGCCGGCACCATCTTTACGCCGACAAACCCGGCGATGTTCACAGCCCTCACTATGACGGCGTCGGCAACCGCTATGCCAGCTTCGTCAAGGGGATGTTGCATGCGCAAGGCAGTTGGGTGTTCGACCATGTCGCTACCGACGGCGAATACTACGCCAAGGATATTCTGGCTGATCCGATCGCCATGTTCTTCGTTAGAACGCGCTGGTTCTGGTACGCCATGTCGGCTGTTTTCATTCCGGGCGCTATTGGCTACGCGTTTGGCGGGTTCCACACCATGATGGGCTGCGTGTTGTTCTCCGGCCTGTTGCGCGCCTATCTCATGGTCCTCGCCACCTCGCTGGTCAACTCGGTCTGCCATAGCGACGGTCGCTACGGTTACCGTCGTTTCGAGCTCGATGATGGCACGACCAACGAGTTGGTGATCTCGATCCTCACCCTCGGTGAAGGGCTGCACAACAACCATCATCGGTTTCCGCGGGATGCCTATATTTCGCACGCCTGGTACGAAATCGACATCAATGGCCTGATTATTCGAGGGCTTGCGAAACTCGGGCTCGTGCACGACGTTTTCGGTCCCCGGCGCGCGTCGACGGTTCCGACCGGGCAGACTTCGCCAGCCGTGAATACGGCGAGCTCAAGTTAGATCACGGCCGTACCGCCGGCGTCTCGACCGGCATGCCGCGCGCGCGCGTCATCAGATAAAGTTCGAGTTCGACGAGTTCGGGCGCGCCGAAACTGAAATTCTCCGCCCGCATTCCGGTGATGCAATTACGTAAGCGGCGTTGCAGCGAGCCGAGCGATTGCCATTCCAGGCGATAGATCGGATAGCCGTTTGGGATCGCTTGCGTGACCGCCGATCCCGCCAGATGTCTGTCCCAATTGTCGTTGTGGCAATTGGCGCAAGCCAGATTAAGCTGGCCTTGCCGCCTGAAGAAGAAATCATGGCCCTTGGCGATGAACGGTTCGAGTTCGACAGCCGTATCGGGAGCAATCGCCATGCCGCGCGATTGTTCGGCGACGAACGCGGTCAAAGCCAACAGGTCGCGGTTCTCATAGGCGAAAGGGGAGGCGTCCTGGTGCCGCGCGCGGCACAGATTGATGCGCTGTTCGAGATTGACCGGGTGCCCCAGCGCCTTGTCGAATGCAGGATAACGCACGGCGACGCCCTTCATGCTGGTAGTGGCGTCATGGTGGCAATCGGCGCAAGCTTTCCCCGCCGCGCCGGCTTTCTTCTTCCATAACGCTTCGCCATCGAGCACACCGAGCATGCCTGGATTGATGGTGTCGTCGTCCTGCATGGCTTTGGTTTCCGCCGCCATGAAACTGTAGCCGGAGCGGCGATCGGATGCCGGAATTTCGCCTGCGATCAGCGGACGAACGACAATGCCGGCCGCGATCAGCAGCGCGCCCATGGCGATTGCGATGGAAGCTTTCATTCGACTGTTATGGAGGCGGACGCGGTTTCGGAAAAACCATTGTCGCCGATCCATTCGAAATCGAATTTTCCGCTTGTCGTCACAACCGTAAAGAACGAGATGAACGGGTTGGCGGCGGTCGCCGGAAACAAATCGGCGCGGAAAATCTCCTCGCCATTGTAGCGGCAGGAAAAGCTCGTGATGATGTCGCGCGGGATCACCTGCCCTTCCGCCGTGTGACGATAGCCGGTCTCCATGATGTGCGACATCAAGGTCTTGATCTCGATGATGTCGCCGCGCTTGGCTTTCTTGGGCACATTGATCAGGGCGGACGGCATCAGATCACCTCCTCGGTGCAGGCCGCCAGCGTCACCACGACCTCCGCGCCGACCGACCACAACGAGCCGTCGGAGAGCCGCGCGATGGCGATGATTTTTTGACTGTCGGCCAGACGCACGCGGGTCGAGACCTGGGCCCGGCCGGCGCGGGGCCCGAGATAAAAATTGCCGAGATTGGGCTGCGGATTTTTTTCGTTAAAGACGTGGATGCTTTTGACGTAATCCGTCGGCGTCATCGGGCTCGTGACGCTCACCGTCATCGGCACGGTGTTGCCGTTTTCCACCAGCGGCGGAATATCGATTTTGACTCTGCCGGTCTGCACCAAAGCGCTGCCGACAACAGCCCTGATGGCGGAGGCCATGGTCTCGGGCGTGGCCGCGACCGGCCGCAGGCTCACCATCGGCATTGTTCCGATCACCGCGGTGCTGCCGGCTAACCTTAGAAAACGGCGGCGCGTGGAGGTTTTCGAGATTTGCATGGCTCGAGTCTCTCCCTATTCACGTAAGCTTGCAAGATACGCCACAATATCCTCGATCTGCTCGGCGGAGAGGATCGGTTTGTCACGCCAGATGGGTGCGACGCGCTCAAGCCCGTCCACGCGATAATAAGACGGCATGATGGTTCCCGGATTGAGGCGGGAGGCGTCAACCAGCCGAAGCCGAAGCTGGTTTGCGGACCATCGGCTGCCGGAGCCTGCGAGGTTGGGTGCAAGGTCGCCTTGGAATTTTTCCTCCGGGAAGGGGCCGCTGTGGCACAGGATGCAGGTGTTGGTGCGTTCCAGGACCAGCGCGCGGCCCCGTGCCGCATCGCCCGATGTTCCCGTCAGCGATTCCACAATGGCATCGCCGGTGACGACATAGGACCGCAAAGCCTGGCCCACAGCCGTGCTGGGCGACAGCAGCGCGATCGCGGCGAGCCAGCAGCCGATATAATGATAATGGACGGACCTAGCCAAAAGTTTCCACCGTGATCGCTTTGTACCAGGCTTGCGCGGAAGCGGCTTCGCGTTGCCGCACCTCGCGGGGTGCCTCGATCGGGCTTGTGAAGCCGCTTCCCTCCACTTCGGCGAAAATATCGT
>DATGJS010000146.1:0-2625 GCA_035295025.1 Bradyrhizobium sp. | reverse complement strand
CCGATAGCCGCCGCCACCAGCCTTGTTTAGATGCTTCCTCATTCATGGCGGGGTGTGTTAGCCCTTTCACGCGATGAGCGAAAGTCTTGACCGGACCGAAGTTTCTATCCTGACGGCGGAGGAAATCCTCGCCCGCGTGCTTCACCGCGACGGCTTGATGCTGGTGATCGACAAGCCGGCGGGGTTGCCGGTGCATCGCGGCCCCAAGGGCGGCCCCAATCTCGAAGCTTCCTTCGACGCGCTGCGATTTGGCTTGCCGCGTCCGCCGGTTCTCGCCCACCGTCTCGACAAGGACACGTCGGGCTGTCTCGTACTCGGCCGCCACCGCAAGGCAACCGCCTCGCTCGGGCTTTTGTTCAAGCACGGGAAAATTTCGAAGACCTATTGGGCGGTCGTCGAGGGCGGCCCTAAGGAAGATCACGGCACGATCGACATGCCGCTCGGCCGCCTCAACGCCGAGCGCGGCTGGTGGCAGAAGGTCGATCCGGCAGGGCAATCGGCCATCACCCACTGGAAAGTGATGGGACGCGCCGATGGCCTGACCTGGCTTGCCCTCGAACCCATCACCGGCCGCACCCACCAATTGCGCGTGCATATGGCGGCCCAGGGCTGGCCGATTGTCGGCGACAATATTTACGGTACGCAGGCAAGTTTACGCCGCCTGCGCAATGAAAAATTTATCCCGCATCTCGGCGAGGCGCGGTTGCATCTGCATGCCCGCGAAATTGTAGTTCCGATCTCGAAGAATAAGGAACCGGTGCGCGTGAGCGCGCCCGCGCCGGGCCATATGCGCGAGCGGCTGAAAATTTGCGGTTGGAACGGCGGATAGCGCCGGCTGAGCCAAGCTCGCTCAATAGTGAATTCGCGCGAGCTCGCGTAATTCGTCGGACGTCGCGGCGCCCAGGCCGAAAAATTCCAGATAGGCCGGTATCTGTTCGAACAGCATGTCGGTGCCCACCTGATAGTCGCAACCCTTCGCGCGCGCCGCGGCGAGGTACGGCGTCATTTCCGCGCTCATGACGACTTCGCCGACAAAGGCCGAAGGAGAAATATCGTCCACCCTCATCGGAAGAGGGTCGTCTTTTTTCATGCCGAGCGGCGTGGCGTTGACGACGATGTCGTATCCGGCCGGCTCTGCCGAGCCGGTAATGACGGCCAGATTCGGATAATGATGCTGGAGGCGCTGCGCAAGCCCGTTCATGGCAGGCGCGGACACGTCGTAGAGACCAAGTTTGGAAATGCCCGCCTTGGCCATGGATGCCGCAATCGCGCTGCCGACGCCGCCGCATCCGGCGACAAAGAGCGTCGCGCCGGCGATCTGCCGGCCTTTCCTGCGGAGGCCACGCACAAAACCCTCGCCGTCGAACATATCGCCCATCATTTGGCCCTGCCCGTTGAGCCGAACGGCGTTACAGGCGCCTGCGATCTTCGCCGAGACGGAAGCCTCGTCAACGAGCTCAAGTGTTGCCGATTTGTGCGGCATGGTGATGAGCGCGCCATGTAGATTGGTGAGTTTAAAGATCAGTTTCAGAAACGCCGCATAATCCTCACGCTTACAGCCCATAGGCACGACGGCCGCGTTGATGTTTCGCGCCTCAAAGAACGGATTATAGATCATCGGAGATTTGAACGATTCCGTCGGATGACCGATATGGGCGATGAGCCGCGTTCTTCCATCGATCATTTTTTGACCTAAACGCCGGCGAAAGAGGCGGCGCGCTTGCGATCGTAATCCTGCTTTTCCATCGGCTCCGCGCGCGGATTGCCCAAATCGCTCACATCAAGCCGGTAGGTTTCCCGCGCCGACAGCGCCGCCATCGCCGAGACCGCCGTGACGGCAAAAGTGATCGCCCCGACTGTCAGCGCGACATTGGCCGATCCGGGAGAGGCCACGGTTGCAAACAGCGCCGGCAGCAGCGCCGTGATGGTCGTGCCGACATTTTGTGAAATCGCCATCGCCGAAACGCGGTATTTCGTTTGGAACAGTTCGGGGTAAAAGCTCGGAAAGATCGCGTTGTAGCCCTGATAGACGATGCCCCACATCAGAATGGAGAGGGCGATCGCCATCGGGACATTCTTGATGCTGATCGCATAGAGATAGGCAAAGGCAAGCAAGCCGGAACCCAGCGCGCCAACGATGATCGGCGGCCTTCGGCCTATCTTGTCGGATAAATTGCCAACCCAGGGAATCACGAGCACGGCGGCAATATTGCCGAGCACGGGAATCCAGAGATAGACCTCCGGCCGGAACCCGATTCCGTAAGCGGGCTGCACGGCGAAGGCCGCGCCAAAGATCGTCGTCACCACGGGAACGACGTTCATGAGAGCCATGCAAACCACGCGCAACATATCCGCCCAACTGGCCTTGAAGGCTTGGAGGACCGGCGCCTTGGGCACAGCGCCTTGCTCGCTTTCCTTGGCGAAGGCCGGTGTCTCCTCGACCTCGCGTCTGATGAGATAGGCGGCGACAACGACAAAGAAGCTCAGCAAAAACGGAATGCGCCATCCCCAGGCGCTGAAATCTTCCTTTGGCATGTAAGCGGCGATGGGAAGAAAAACGGCGGCAGCCAGAATTTGTCCGGCTTGTACGCCCTGCAACGTGAAGCTTGCGAAAAACCCTCGCCT
>DATGJS010000145.1:0-3646 GCA_035295025.1 Bradyrhizobium sp. | reverse complement strand
AGAATGCCGTAGACGCGGTTGACGGAGGTGCCGGCGAGGCCTTCGCGCAAGGTCTTGACGATGGGAATGGCGGCACCAACCGCCGCTTCGAAATTCAGCGCCCCGCCATGTTGCTCGGCCGCCTTGGCAAGCTTGAGCCCGTGTTTGGCGATCAGCGCCTTGTTGGCGGTGACGACGGATTTGCCGGCTTTGAGCGCGGCCTCGATCGCGGACAGAGCGGGCTCGCCCGCTCCCCCCATCAATTCGACAAAGCAGTCGATGGCGGGGTCGCTCGCAAGCGCCAGCGGACTCTTGGCCCACTCGATTCCGCGCAGGTCGAGACCACGTTTCTTCACCTTCGATCGCGCGGTGACCGCCACGACACGAATGCCGCGCCCGCTGCGCAACGACAGCGCCCGGTTCTGTTGTTCGATGAGACGGACCACTTCGACACCGACGGTGCCGAGCCCCGCGATACCCACTTTCAAGGGTGCGACCATGACTTAGAAAACCTGCCGGAGGAGAGATGCCCACTATCGCCGGTTGGCGAGAGGAACCACGTTGTGCAATGTTTCGATGCCGCTTTCAAGGAAGCGGCGCACCCCGCGGGCGGCTTGGCGGATACGCTGCTCGTTTTCCACCATGGCGATCCGCACATACCCCTCTCCGTGCTCGCCAAAGGCGACGCCCGGCGACACCACCACGCCCGATTTTTCCACCATCAGGGTGGCAAACTGCATGCTGCCGAGGCCGCGAAATGCTTCGGGCAGCGGCGCCCAGGCGAACATCGAGGCTTCGGGCGGCGGAATCTCCCATCCCGCCCGGCCGAACGATTCCACCAGCGCATCCCGCCGTTTGCGGTAGGTATCGCGCATCTCGTGAATACAATCGTCCGGACCGTTGAGCGCGGCGGTCGCCGCCACCTGGACGGGCGTGAAGGCACCGTAATCGAGATAGGATTTCACCCGCGCTAACGCTGCGATGATCCGCTCATTGCCGACGGCAAAGCCCATCCGCCATCCCGCCATCGAAAAGGTCTTCGACATCGAGGTGAATTCCACCGTTACATCGATCGCGCCGGGCACCTGCAACACCGAAGGCGGCGGTCGATTGTCGTCGAAATAGACCTCGGCATAAGCGAGATCTGACAAAATGAAGATTTCGTGCTTCTTCGCAAACGCCACGAGGTCGCGGTAAAAATCGAGGCTTGCGACATAGGCCGTGGGATTGGAAGGGTAACAGACGACAAGCGCCAATGGCTTGGGAATCGAATGAATGATCGCCCGCTCGACGGCTTCAAAAAATTGCGGCGTCGGCTCGGAGGGAACCGAGCGGATCACCCCGCCCGCCATCAAAAATCCGAAGGCGTGGATCGGATAGCTCGGGTTGGGACATAGCACCACATCGCCGGGCGCGGTGATCGCTTGGGCGACATTGGCAAAGCCCTCCTTCGAGCCCAGCGTGGCGACGACCTGAGTTTCCGGGTTGAGTTTGACGCCAAAGCGGCGTTCGTAATAAGCGGCCTGCGCTTTGCGCAAGCCCGTAATGCCGCGCGAGGCCGAGTAGCGATCGGTCCGCGGCTTTCCCAGCGTCTCTTTCAGCTTGTCGAGCACATGCTGTGGCGCCGGCAGGTCGGGATTGCCCATCCCAAGGTCAATGATATCGGCCCCGGCATTGCGCGCGGCCGCCTTGGCGCGGTTGACCTGTTCGAACACATAAGGCGGCAGGCGGCGGATGCGATAGAAATCTTCCATGGGATATTTTAACTCCAGGAACCCTTTCGGGATAGATTCGCTTTCGGGGTAGATTCGTCAGCCTGTCCGGCCACCCAAAGGCCGCTTCATTTCATCTGGAAGTCACTTAACAATCAAAAGCTTAATGAAAATTCACGCATAAGCGGTTGAAGTGCTGATCCAGATGAACCCGCAAGAAGCGCAATTCTAACACGCGGACAAGAGGGCGCCAGCGGCAAAGATTATTTTGCGGTCTGGCTTGGGGCCTGACTTGGGTCCTTGCCGGCCAAGGCCGACGCCTGACGCTCCCGCGCGGCCACCAATTCGGCCTGAACCTTGGCGCGTTCGGCTGGATTCATGGCGGCCTCGTCGCGATCCGGCGGAAGCTCATTCACCGGCAGATAAGCGCCCCCATCTTTGGCCCGGGACACATCGGCGGGGGCTCCGCCGAGCGGCAGATCGGCGATCGGGATCGAGCAGCCGCCCAGAGCCAGCGCCAATAAAAGCGCTGTCCCAATCACCGCTTCTTTCTTTCGAACTCCCGGCATGTGAGTGCTCGTCTTTCCGAAGTCTTCCTTGATCCGCCCGCAAATGTGGCAAAATCGCGGCCTTTAATGTCCCAATTCCGACCCGTAAAACTATTGTCGCCCGAAATCATTAAAAACCCAAATAGCAAAGCCGCCCTCTGAGGCTTCAATAAGACCGGGCCAAGGTCATTCGCAGCGCGGCAAGGTCACTTAAAGAGTGGCGTTCTTCATCCGCGCGGTGACGAATTCGAAATGAACCTATAGTGTCGCATCATGGCCGACGTCCCGCTTGAACAGCCGACGAACAAGTTCGATCCCGAAGCATTCGCGCTCAACCTCGCGCGGGCGATGGAAAACACGGGCCAGGCGCTCGCGGCCTATCTCAAGCCCGCCGAAAACGCGCAAGCGCCGGACCAACCGCCCAATGAACTCAACGAACTCGTCAAGACATTCAGCGCGGTTGCGGAATATTGGCTCTCGGACCCGGCCCGGGCGGCCGAAATCCAAACCAAGATCGGCCAAGCCTATCTCGATCTGTGGGGCAGTTCGGCGCGCCGGCTGGCCGGTGAAGAAGCCGCCCCGGTCATTGCGCCCTCGCCGCGCGACAAGCGATTTGCCGATCCCGAATGGCAATCGAACCAATTCTTCGATTTCGTCCTGCAACTTTATCTGCTCACGACGCAATGGGCGCAGCGGCTGGTGCGCGACGCCGAGGGCCTCGATCCCCATACCCGCCAGAAGGCGGCGTTTTACGTCCAGCAGATCACCAACGCGCTGGCGCCGTCCAATTTCGTTCTCACCAATCCGGAGGTGCTGCGCGAGACGCTCGCCTCCAACGCCGACAATCTGGTTCGCGGCATGAAAATGCTGGCCGAGGATATCGAGGCCGGGCGCGGCACGCTGCGCATTCGCCAGTCCGATCCGTCCAATCTGGAAGTCGGCATCGACATGGCGACCACGCCGGGCAAGGTGATCTTCCAGAACGAGCTGATGCAGTTGATTCAGTATGCGCCCGCGACGGCGACCGTGCTCCGCACCCCGCTTCTGATCGTACCGCCCTGGATCAACAAGTTCTACATTCTCGACCTCAAGCCGGAAAAATCCTTCATCAAATGGTGCGTCGATCAAGGCCTCACCGTATTTGTGATTTCCTGGGTCAATCCCGACAAGAATCTCGGCGCCAAGACCTGGGAGGATTACATGAAGGAGGGTCCGCTCGCGGCGATGGACGCGATCGAACGCGTCACCGGCGAGATGAAAGTCCATGCCATCGGATATTGCGTCGGCGGCACGATGCTCGCCACGACGCTGGCATGGCTTGCCGAGAAACGCCGCGTCCGCGTCACCTCGGCGACATTCCTCGCCGCCCAGGTCGATTTCACCCATGCCGGCGATCTCATGGTCTTT
>DATGJS010000144.1:0-4286 GCA_035295025.1 Bradyrhizobium sp. | reverse complement strand
CCGTAACTCAACACTCCGATAAAGGCGCCCGCCAGCAGAAGGCTGTGCGGCACCAATGAGCTAATCCTCATATGTTTCTCCCTTTGTGGAAGCCATCGGTCCGCGCGCTTGGCAAGTCCCGCCCGCGCCGGTGGCCTCATGGCCCACAGTCTTGAATATTTTTTCGTCCATACGCAATCGGAAAACATCACAGGTCCGCCGGCGAGCACCCGATGGGACCTCACGGAAGTACCTGAAAACCCCATAGCAAAGGCGCCCATCGGCACCCCGACGGCTTCCACTCAAATTTATTGTCAATGCTTGGTGAGCGAAGCGCCACTGCCGTCCAGAAAGGCTTCCGTGAACGGAAATTCGAGCACAATCTCGCCGGCATCGTCAGTCACTTCGATGATCGCGCGGATGAGATCCTGCATCCCCTCCATCGCCAACAGTTCCCGGCTCATGGCGCGGGCCACTTCCCAGGCGCGGTCGGGATCGCGCAATTCCTGCCCTTCGGGATCGGTGATGACCTCGTCCTCGATTCGGGTGTTGAAGAAATATCGCGGCATGATTTCAAACCGTTACGATCGGGATTGAAGAGGGGACAGTTGCACCCTCGCTCGTTTTTCACAGTTACTTTATCCCGACCACGAAAACCGCTGAATAACGGCGCAGCCGGCGAGGGACAATCCATAGCAGAACTTATTGATACGGCTTTGGTTTGATGGATATGGCAGATGGCCAAGCGGATTTATTGTGCAACGCAACATTAACCAAGATCCGCCCCGAGACCAAAAGATTTTGCTGGCGAAGTTTTGGTTCCGTATTACTTTGTCGCCAGGGCGGAGTTCGTCCGGATTGATTTAAGGAGAGCCAAAATGGCCTGGAAAGCACCAAAGATCGTTGAAGTGCCGGTCGGCATGGAAATCAACATGTATGCCTGCGCCGCCCGCAAGTAAGCGGCAGCACAAAGCTTCCTTCTGACCAAGGTGGATCGCCGGAGAAACGCGCCCTTTATTAAGGGCGTTGTTTTGGCCTGCATCCACCTTTGAAGTTTTCGGGGCAAGCTCTCCATAGCCAAGCTCTTGGTATTCTTGGCAAGTGAGAGCTTGAAAAGCCCGATTCATAAAGACCCGCAAAAAGAATTCCAGGAGACGGATCATGTTGCGCGTCGTCGTCCTGGGCGCCGCGGCAGGTGGTGGCGTCCCGCAGTGGAATTGCGGCTGCCGAATTTGCCGCGCCGCGCGCACGGAGCATCCTGAACTCCGAAGCACCCAAGCTTCCCTGGCGATCAGCGCCGATGGCGATCACTGGTTTTTGATCAATGCCTCGCCGGATCTCCGCCAGCAATTGACCGCGACGCCCCAGCTTCACCCGGCCGCGGGCCAGCTTCGTCACTCGCCGGTCGCGGGCGTCATCCTCACCAATGGTGAAATCGACGCCATCGCCGGGCTGTTGTCGATGCGCGAAGGTTGGCCGTTTACGATCTACGCCCACGCCAAGGTGCTCGCGACACTGAAATCGAACAGCGTCTTCAATGTGCTCAACGAGAACACCGTGCGCCGTCAGGAAATCGAGATCGATCGGACTTTCGAGCCGATACTGCCCGATGGCTCGCTCTCCGGCATCGACATTCTGCCCTTTGCGGTCGCCGGCAAAGGCGCTTGGTATCTCGAAGGCCAACCGCATGACGCGACAAAGGACGAGGCGGGCGATACGCTCGGGCTTCGCATTCGCGATAAGGCAACCGGCAAGTTCTTTTATTTTCTGGCCGCCTGCGCCGGCGTGACCGACGATCTGAAATCACGGTTGGCCGGCGCGCCCTTGGTCTTCTTTGACGGCACGGTGTGGCGCGACGACGAGTTGATCGCCGCAAAGCTCGGCAGCAAGACTGGACAGAGCATGGGACATATTGCGATGTCGGGGGAGCATGGGGCGATCGCCGCGCTCGATGGCCTTGGCATCGCAAGGAAGATATTTTTGCATATCAACAACTCAAACCCCGCTTGGCTGCACGATTCCACAGAGCGCAAGACCGTCGAGCGCGCCGGCTGGCACATCCCGGCGGATGGAACGGAGATCACGCTGTGAGCCTCCCAACGACAGATGGCATGAAGCTGGAAGGCATGAGCGCGTATTCGCTCAGCGGTAAAACCGTGCTGAAGAACGCCGATGAATTGGAAGCCGCCCTTCGCATCATCGGCGCGACGCGTTACCACAGCCTGCACCCGTTTCACCGCCTGTTGCACGGCGGCAAGCTCAACAAGGGGCAGGTACAGGCCTGGGCGCTCAACCGCTATTATTACCAAAGCACGATTCCAATCAAAGACGCGGTCGTGATCTCGCGTTTCCGCGACCGCGGCATCCGCCAGGAATGGCGGCACCGGATCGAAGACCATGACGGCGATATGGGCGCGGAAGGCGGCATCGAACGCTGGCTGAAACTAACCGAGGGCCTGGGGCTCGATACGGCGTATGTCGAGTCCACCGAAGGCATCTTGCCCGCCACGCGTTTTGCCGTGGAAGCCTATGTGCATTTCGTGCGCGACAAGAGCCCGTTAGAGGCGATTGCCTCCTCGCTGACGGAACTGTTTGCTCCGAACCTGCATGAAGAGCGCATCTCGGGGATGCTGAAGCACTATCATTTCGTCAATCCGGACATCATGAGCTATTTCAGCCGCCGCCTGACGCAGGCGCCGCGCGACGCCGGCTTCGCCCTCGATTACGTCAAGACCCACGCCGCCACGCCGGAACAACGCGCGGCGGTTTGCAACGCGCTGATCTTCAAGACCAACGTGCTATGGGTTCAGCTCGATGCGCTGTATCATGCCTATGTCGAGGGCCATATTCCGCCGGGCGCCTTTGTTCCGAAGGAATGAGATCAAGAGCAGCGCATGCCAGCAGGCCGTAACATCAGTGTCAGCGAGGCAAGCCGGCCGGTTTTGCCGCGGCATACCAAGTTGAAATTCGACGAGACGCGGCAGGTCTGGGTGATCCTGGCGCCGGAACGCGTGCTCGCGCCCGACGAGATCGCAGTCGAAGTGCTACAGCTCTGCAACGGCGTCCGCAGCGTTGCCGACATGGTGGATCAACTGGCGGCCAAATATGCCGCGCCCCGCGAGGCAATCGCCTCAGACGTTACCGCCATGCTGCAAGATCTCGCCGACAAGGGTTTCCTCACCGAAGCGCGCGAGAAGACGCCATGAGCGCGCCCTTTGAAAAACCGCCCGCCGCCCATGACGGCCTTGCCGCGCTGGAGCAGCATCGCTCGGCGGCGGAGACATTCGGCATTCCGCTTGCGGTGCTCGCTGAAGTGACCCATCGCTGCCCGCTGCAATGCCCATATTGTTCGAACCCGGTCGAGCTCGATCGCGGCGCAAGCGAACTGACGACGGAAGAATGGAAGAAGGTGCTTTCCGAACTCGCCGAAATCGGCGTGTTGCAGATTCACTTCTCCGGCGGCGAGCCGACCGCGCGCAAAGACCTCGTCGAACTCGTCCAGCATGCGAGCGATGTCGGGCTCTATTCCAACCTGATCACCTCGGCGGTGATGCTGACGCGCGAGAAACTCAAAGCGCTAACCGAGGCCGGGTTGTGCCATGTGCAGATCAGCTTTCAGGGCCGTGAACCCGTCATCGCCGACCGCGTCGCCGGCTTCAAAGGCGCGCATGCGAAAAAGCTCGAAGCCGCGAAATGGACGCGCGAGCTTGATTTGCCGCTGACGGTGAACGCGGTCATGCACCGGCAGAACCTTCATCAATTGCCTGACATCATCCAGATGGCGGTCGATCTCGACGCCGACCGGCTGGAAGTCGCCAATGTGCAATATTACGGCTGGGCACTGAAGAATCGCGCGGCCCTGATGCCGACGATCGAGCAGATCGAAGAAACCGGCCGCATCGTCGAGGAAGCGCAAGCCCGCCTCAAAGGCCGGCTGACGATCGATTACGTCGTGCCGGATTATTACGCTCTGCGGCCGAAGAAATGCATGGGCGGCTGGGGCCGGCAGTTCTTCAACATTTCGCCGGCGGGAAAAATCCTGCCCTGCCATGCCGCGGAAAGCATCACCGGGCTCGAATTCCTCTCGGTGCGCTCGAATCACTCGATCGCCTGGATCTGGCAGAATTCCGAGGCCTTCAACCGTTACCGCGGCACTTCCTGGATGCCCGAACCTTGCAAGAGCTGCGAATTCAAGGAGATCGATTTCGGCGGCTGCCGCTGCCAGGCCTTCGCGCTCACGGGAGACGCCGGCAACACCGATCCCGCCTGCACGCTGTCACCGCATCATGAGCGGATTTTCAAAGTCG
>DATGJS010000143.1:0-15522 GCA_035295025.1 Bradyrhizobium sp. | reverse complement strand
CATCGATCCATTTCTGGACATCGGCCATCGGTTCTTCCCTCATCGGGGTGGGTTTGATCTTGCCGGCGCGCGCCAGTGACATCAGCTCACGCGCCTCCGCGAGTGTCCCCACCATGAATCCTTCGATGGTCATCCGCTTGTAAATCCACTGCACCATGGGCAGGCTGAAATTGCCGCCCATCAAACCCGAAACCACGATTTTTCCGCCACGGGCAAGGACAGAAACCGCGAACGCCATCGATCTTTCGTTGCCTGCGAAATCGACGATCTCGTCAAATCCGCCTTCGGTCTCCTTGAGGATACGCTTATGGACGTCGGGCTCCGACGGATCATAGGCCAATGCCGCGCCGTTCTTGAGCGCGGTTTCGCGGGCCGCCGCGCTTAAATCCGCAACCGCGATTTGTTGGGTGAACATGGCCCGCGCGAAGGCGAGCCCCATCATCCCGACGCCGCCGAGGCCGATCAGAAGCAGATTGCGCTGGCGCGGCCTGTCGATCAGCCGCTTGAGCGCGCCATAGGCGGTGACGCCCGAGCACATCAGCGTTGCGGCTTGATTGACCGGAAGCGGGTCGTATTCGAGAAGGTATCTGGCATCGGGCACCAGCACGTGGGTTGCGAAACCGCCATCGATGTTCACCCCGAGAAATCGTTGCTTGACGCAAAGATTTTCATCCCCCTTCAAGCAATCGCGACACTGGCCGCAACCGATCCAGGGAAATACCGCTCGTTTTGCGCCAATCAGATCCTTTGACATTTCAGGGCCGACTTCCTCGACGATTCCCGCGATCTCGTGTCCGAGCGTAAAAGGCAGCGTCATGCCGCGTGTCGTATCGAGTTTCTTGCCGCCGCCGAGATCGGCATAGCCGTCCTGGATATGGAGATCGGAATGACAAAGCCCGCAGCGCTCGATCCGGACCAAAACTTCCTTGCCGAGGGGTTTTGGCGCCTCGACGATTGTTTCGCACAGCGGCGCGTCGAATTTGACAAGGGATTGGCGACGCATGAGCGGCATGTCAGATCTCCAACGGAATGCTCAAATGTTGTTGCGTATATGGGTCAATTCCCGGGCCATGGCAACAAAGCCTGAAACTGGAACGGTTTCGGCGCGCCGGGTCTGATCGATTCCAGCGGAAGCCGCCAAGCGGGCGGGATCCACGGCCAACGATTTCAAACTCTGGCGCAGCATTTTGCGCCGCTGCCCGAAGGCGGCCGCCGCGACCTGTTCGAGCGCGCGGCGCTCGCAAATTTCAGGGGTCTGGCGAGGGACCAGCCGGACGACCGAGGATGTCACCTTGGGCGGCGGGACGAAGGCCGCGGGCGAAATATCGAACAGGATTTTTGTCTCAGTGCGCCAATTGGCGAGCACGCCGAGCCGCCCATACGCATCGTCGTTTTCATGCGCGACGATGCGCTCGGCGACCTCGCGCTGAAACATCAAGATCATTATGTCGTACCAGGGCGGCCACGGCTCGATCGACAGCCAATCGATCAAAAGCGCGGTTGCGATATTGTAGGGCAAATTGGCGATAATCTTCGCGCGGGTGGAACCGAGCAGCGGTTTTGGGTCGAATTGCTGGGCATCGGTGCAGACGATATCGAGCCGTCCTGGATATCGCCTTGAAATTTCTTCGAGCGCGGGGAGGGCGCGCTCGTCGCGTTCGACCGCAATCACGTGGCGCGCCCCCAGAGCCAGCAAGGCGCGTGTCAATCCACCGGGGCCGGGACCGATCTCGACCACGGTCGCGTCTTCAAGCGGACCCGCGGCGCGTGCAATCCGAGCGGTGAGATTGAGGTCCAACAGGAAATTCTGCCCGAGCGTTTTGCGGGCCGACAAGGAATGCCGGCGGATGACCTCGCGGAGCGGCGGAAGATCGTCGATCGCGCTCATGCGGGTTTGGCGGCCGCCATGCGGGCGGCGAGCCGCAGCGCGGCGATCAGACTTGACGGGTTGGCTTTGTCCGTTCCGGCAATGTCGAAAGCGGTGCCGTGATCGGGCGAGGTGCGGATAAACGGCAGTCCCAGGGTAACATTGACGGCGTCGTCGAAGGCCAGCGTCTTGATCGGGATTAGGGCTTGGTCGTGATACATGCAGATCGCGCAATCATAGCTTTGGCGCGCCGCCGCGTGAAACATCGTATCGGCCGGCAATGGCCCGCGAACCTCGATGCCTTCGCCGCGCAAAATGTCGATGGCGGGTGCGACGACCGTCTGATCTTCAGTGCCAAGCGAGCCATCTTCGCCGGCATGTGGATTGAGACCAGAGACGGCAAGACGCGGATGGGCGATTCCGAAGTGGGATTTCAGGCCTGCGACCGCGATACGGGCCGTCTTGACGATCAGATCGCTGGAAAGCTGGGAGAGCGCGTCGCGTAAGGAAACATGAATGGTGACGGGGACGACGGCAAGCGCCGGCGACCACAGCATCATGGCGGGGAGCGGGGAGCGGTCCTCCGTCGCGGCGAGTTCGGCCAGATATTCGGTATGGCCGGGGTGACGAAAACCTGCGCGATAAAGCACGTTCTTGGCGATCGGATTGGTCACGACCGCGCTTGCGTGCCCAGCCATGACATCGGCCACAGCTTGGCGGATCGAGGCCAAGGCCGCGCCCGCGCTGGTGTCGTCGGGATGACCGGGGCGGGCGGTTGCAACGTGACCGGTGGTCACAACCGGCAAGGCATCGGCAAATACCTCGCTGGCATCGTCGGGGCGAACCTCGGCAAGCCGGACTTTCAAGCCAAGTTTTCCCGCCCGGCGTTCGAGAGAAGAAATATCGCCGAGCCAATAGAAGGCGGGCAATTTGAGTTCGTCACGCCGGAGCCAGGCCTTGAGCGTGATGTCGGACCCGATGCCCGCGGGTTCGCCCGATGTCAGCGCGAGCGGCTTTGCCATATTCGTCAACGATATTCGATCATCGCGGCTTTGCGCACTTCCTGCAAATACGACTTCGATTTCGCCTCGTATTTCTCATTATACATCTTTTCCCGAACTTCTCTCTTTTTGGGCGAATCGACCGTGGTGGGGTCTCTCCCGCACAACACGACCATTTCGACGCCTTGCTTTGTAATTTCGGGAGGGGTCAGGTGGCCGATCGGCGTGTTGTCGAGCACGTCCCTCAGCACTTGCGGGATGTCGGCAGAGGTCTTGGTCACGGCCTCACGTATGGCCGCGTTTTGCATCGACTTGAAGAATACGTTCGCCTCGGCGCAGGTCTGGATTCGCGCGCGCAACGCTTCGGCTTCCTTTTTGCGTGTTTCGATCACGTCTGGCCCAGAGCCCCGCGGCACGATGAGCACGATCGGCTGCATCTTGTATTCGAAGCTCGGAGTGTCCGACTTTTGCTCTCCGCCCTGTTCCTTGACGATTTGCTCGACGTCTTTCTCTCCGACCTGGAGGCTCTCTTTATACCGGCCTCGCACCAGATTACTCCAAACCATGTCGGCCTTGATTCGCGCCTTGAGCGTATCGGGGCGAATGCCCTGGCTTTCCAGCGATTTCGTCAATTGCTCGGTCGAGATGCGCATCCGTCCGCTCATCGCGGCATAGGATTGTTCGACGTCGTTGGCCGTGGGGTCGATGCTGAATTTCTTTCCTTCCTTGATCTTCACCTTTTCGTCGATCAGTTCGTTGATGACCTGCTGACGATCCGGTTTCGTGTGGGTGCTCAGCATCAACAGTTTGGAGCGCTGTTCGATGTCGTAATTGGTGATGGGCTCGCCATTGACCATGACGGCGACTTGCGCCAGCGCGTGCGATGACAAGCCCGCGATCAACGCGCACGCCAAGCCAATGACCCGGATGAGCGCCGAGAGCCGATTGAAGAGCGTAATACCTATGGTCATCATCGTTTCGCCGTATCGAATGAAGTGAACGAACATTTGCCCCGCATGCGCAAAGCGAAGGTCAAATCGTCAACGCCACCCGCTTTTTCGGATCATGCTCTAATTGGTCGTATTGGCGAGGGTCCGCAAGCCGATCTGGAACATGAAAGCATGACCGAGAATGGGCGGCGAGGTTGCCGTCGCATAGGAGAACGAGGTGACATAATTGGCGGCCAGCACGAAGCAGTCATCGACGTAGCCCGCGCCTACGACATATTGGTTGATCTGGTTAGCAACGAGATCCCAGCGTGCGGCACCAGTTGCAACCCAGTTTGAGGTGATTTTGACCGAGCCGTTCACCAGAAGGCCGTCGCGGCGCGTCAGATAACCGATGTCGGGTTGTGCGGCGTAGTCGCCGTAGAGGATGCCGACCGACCAGCGGTCGAAATTGGCGCGCGCTTCAGCTTCGAAGCGTTGGATATTTCCTGTCGCCTCGTCGAATCGGGCCCGCGTCGCCAGCGTATAGGTTCGGTTTGGCGAGTAGCTTAGGCTTGCGACATAGTCCGATTTTGGAGTCTGGAGGCCGGAATCGACCGCCGTATTGGTCACGTCCCGCACGGCAAAGGAATTCAAGCCGAACAATTGATAGGATTGGCCGAACACCGCCGTAACCGATCCGCCACGGTCGAATTGGGTGGTCGCCTGAACGCCGGCATTGGCGCGGCCGCCACCTTCGACGCGGTCATAACCGGAGAATTTATCGACGCTGAACAGGTTGGTGGTGTCGAAGGCCATGCTCTGCGAATCCTCATTGGGCAATTTGCCCGCATAGGATTCGTTCGGACGAATAATGACCTGCGCGATCGGTTCGACCGTCGTCGTGCCCCACGGTTGAACGTTGATGAAGGGGTAGCGATATTCGAGCCCCACCGTGGGCATGACGCGCAATGCCTGGGTGTCGCCGACCGGCAGGAAGTTCGAAACACCCGGCTGGTTCGAAATGTCGGCGTTGATGGCGTCGGCGCGCACGCTGGCAAACGGCGTCCAGATTTCACCGGCCGAATCGGTGAACGAGCGCCGCCAATCGGCCTCACCCGAGAAGCGCGTATAGGTGCCCGGCAGGCCCCGCAGCAGACAGTTCTGGCGGGTGATGCTCTGGGCCGTGTCGGCCGAGTTCGAAAGGCACGCGCCGTTGGCCGCCGCAACCGGGTTGATCGCGTCGAATACCGCGCTTTCGCGCGTGAGGTTGGTGAAGTTGGTCTTATAGCTGACTTCGCCGCCCAGCACCGAATGGTTGATCACGTTGGAATAATCGACCACGGGCCAGACCACCGGCACCTGCGACTGATTACCCGAAAGACTGAGGTAATAGATCGTTCTTGCGTCGAAATAGCTGCGATTGCCGACGCCGGTGATGAACAGTTGAGACGGTGCTTCGGTCGGCAGGTTTAGGAACGAGTTGAAGGTGTCCTTGTAAACGGAGAGCCTATAGTCCGACAGCAGCGTGTAGTCGGTGAGCGCGACGCCTTCCCAGCCCCACACCCATTTGTCGTTCAGCGCGAACTCACCTTTGCTCTCCACACCGCCGCGGAACTGGCGGTCGCCGGGTTGACCGGCGAAGGCGCCCGGATCGAGCTGGTCGATTCCGTAAGCGCGGATTTGATAGGCGCCGTCCATCAAGCGTTGACGAAATTCACCCTGAAACAACACGCCCTGTTGGGTCGTGATGCGCGGATTGAAGGTCGCGTCGTAGTCTGGCGCGATAGCCCAGTAATAGGGCACTTCAACGCCGAATCCGTAAATCGAGGAGGAGATGTTGGGCGCCAGGAAGCCGCTTTTACGCTTCACGGTCGGATCGGGCGCGGAGAAATAAGGCAGATAGGCCAAGGGAACGCCGAAGAACTCGAGCTGCGCATTCTCGAAATAGAGCATCTTGTCGATCTGGTCGTGGATGATGCGCATCCCCTTGACCTGCCAGAGCGGTGGTCTCTTCGGGTCGTCCTTGCAAGGCGCGCAGGCCGTGTAGACGCCGTTTTCGAAAACCGTGTAGTTGCCGCTGGTGCGGTCGGCGCGCGTGGCGGCCATGCGGGTGGCGTCCGCGGTATCGACGCGGAGCGAATCGACAAAACCGTCGCGGTAGTCGTCGCTCAAATCCAGGATGTTGGCGTAGGTGATCTTGCCATCCACATCGGTCATGCGGATGTTGCCCTCGGCATGTAGCCGCTTGGTCTTTTGATCGTAGATGACTTTATCCGCCTCGACGCTGGTGCCGTTGTAGAACAACTGCACATTGCCGACCGCCGACACCCGCGAATTGTTGTAGTCGTAATCCACCTCGCCAGCCTGGACGAGCATCTGGTTGTCATTGGCCGGGCGCGTCGTGACCGGGCGAGGAGGCCTTGGATTATACGTGAAGCTCTGTGCCGTGGCGGAAGACGGCATCGCAAAGACGAACGCCCACGACAACAGCAAGCTGACCAGGGCGGCGAGAATCGCTTCGCGAGCCGTGGTCACGTTGCGACCCTCGCGGCGCACCGCAGTGCGCCGCCAGAATACGGCCGGTCTTGCTTGGAGGGCGGCAAAAACAGCCACTACCCGTCCTCCTGGTACAACAAGGCCAAAAAGCCGGTGAGGCCGCCCACGCAAACGGGCAGCCACGCCGAAGCGATCGGATGCATCAACTCAGCCTTGCTTAAATCCTCGGTTACTTTGGACAGAACGTAGAGCAGAAAGCCCGCGCCCACGCCACTTAAAACCATCTTTTGGACGCCGCCGAAACGGAAGAAACGCAAGCTTACGCTGGCCGCCAGCATGACCATTGCCGCCAGCAAAAAAGGCTGCGCAATCAGCTTGTGGTATTGCAGGCGGTAGCCGGCGGTCGCGAATCCCGAGCTTTCAGACGAGCGGATGTAGCCTGGTAGTTGCCAAAAAGACACAGTTTCCGGGGTGGAAAAGCTGTTCCGAACCTGGGCTGGCGTCAGGCTGGTGGCGAGCGTGACGCTATCCTGATCGATTGGAGGGCCGTTGAGGGTAAAGCGGCGGACGGATTTGAACAGCCAATGGCCATCTTCGAGGGTGGCTTGTTGGGCTTCGATTCGTTCCTTGAACTGATAGTCATTGTCGAAGCGGAAAACCGTCAGGCCTGTCAGCCGCACGCCCTGTTGCTCGCTGCGGGCGGCGTTGATAATGGCTTGTCCATCGCTGTTGACCTGATTGATCCAGAAACCGGCCGCGTCTTGGACGCCGGTGCCGGGCGCGGACCCAAATAGCTCCGCTTCCATCTGTTTGGAGAGCTCGCGCAAATTAGCCGACATCGGATTATAGGCGGCGGTGGCGAGGATGCCGAGGATGATCGCGCTTGCCAGTGCCGGTGCGATGAATTGCCAGGCCGAAACTCCGGCTGCCCGCGCCACGACCAGCTCCAGCCGCCGCGAAAGCGCAAGATAGCAGGTCATGGCGCCGATCAGGATGCAAAACGGCATCATTTTTTCGAGCAGTTGCGGCACCCGAAACAGCGAGGTTTCCGCAACCGCGATCGCGGAGATGTCCACCAAGCCGGACGTCTTGCGGACCATCTCGATGTAATCGACGAGCACCAGAAGCATAAAGATCGCGGCAAAAACGCCGAGGGCCGAGACGACAAATCGGCCGGCGAAGTAACGTCCAAGCGTGTTGTTGACCATGCTCATGCTGTGGCGGGCCGTCCAAAAAGCCGCAGCAAGCGCGCGTTCGACCGGTTGATGGCTTCCACTAGCGAGGCCGGCGGTTCAATCACGATGCCTCCGATGATGATCCAAAAGCCGGTGCCGATGGCGGTGGCAAGCATGAGATATTGGACGATGGGTGCAAGTGGTGACTTCACCGCAAGGACCGAGCAGGCAAATCCCGCCATCCGCAGTCCGAACACGGCAAGAATGGCGCCTCCGATCGAAAAATTTCGACTCTGACGGGTCGTCCGCGGCGCGCCAAGAAAGGCAAAAGTGAGCGCGGCAAAGGCAAACGGATAGATTGGCGCCAAAAAGCGGTCATGCAGCTCGGCGCGGAATTGTCCAGGCAATTGCCGATAGATCGGATCAGACTCCGGCGGGGCCAGCAATTCCCAGAGATAACGCTCGCGAATGCCGAGCGTGACGTCGTGACCCTGATTGGAGAATTTCGACATATCGAAGCCGTAGCGGCCGAACGCAACCAGCGCGGGGTCGCGCTTGCCGGCTTCGAAACGTTCGAGGTTTCCATCTTCAAGAATCAGGAACGAACCGCCCTCGTTTTTTACCACCGTGCCGTGATCGGCAACGATGCTCACGCGTTCCTTGGGATCGCGGCGGTCGTCGATGAAAATGCCGACCAGCAAACCGCCCGGCTGACGTTCGCGAATTCGGACGGTCAAATTCTGGTCGAGCTGAGCGAAACGGCCCGGTTGCAAAACATTGGTCAGAACGTCGGCGGTGATCTCGGCGTCCCACTGCTTGATCCGGCGCAGACCGTCCGGAGCGAGATAAGCGGCTATAAAGGCAACCAGTGCCGCGACGACGCAAGTGGCAAACAAAAACGGGCGGAACAAGCGGATCGGAGAAAATCCGGCCGCGTTCATCACGATGATTTCCGAATCGGTGGCCAGCTTATTGAGCGTGTGGGAGATCGCGATCATCAAGGCGATCGGCGAGATGATCAGGACGAGCGCGGGAATGATGAGGCTCGTGATTCCGAGGAAGGTCAGGATGGTTTGGCCTTGGCTCGTCATCAGGTCGATGCCGCGCAACGCCTGCGTAATCCAGATCACCCCCGTCAGGCTGACCAGGACCACCGCAAACGACGCAAGCGTCGTGCGAAAAATATACCTGTCGATCGACCCCATCGCCTACCGCAACGATCCCACCTTGGCGTGCCCTCAAACGGTTCGCGGCCAATCCCGGATGGGATCCCCTTGGCCGGCCCGTCATGGTTTATGGCTGCCCTTCACTCTCTCACTACCATCCCGTTGATCCGTCAACAAAATGGCTTGGCCATGGCGGTCTTGCGATATGGTTAATATTTCGGATGCGTGGCGCCGCCGCCACGCTTGGCAGTGGGATGGCAAGCAGGCCATATTGTCGATGCAAGCTCTTGACGGGTGTCTACCGCCACCGGGAAGAGGGATCACAGCAATAGCCCGGGCAGCTTTACGTCAGCGATAGCCCTGTTTTGGAGGATTTTAGCCATGCCCGATGCCGTCAAAATCGGCTTCGTTCCGTTTTCTGTTGCCCCAAGCGGCATTTTGGCGGTTTTTTGCGACGAGCGGCGGGAATTCGGGGCCGCCACGCGCAAGGCGCTCGGAGCGGCCATTGGCTTGATCAAGCGGGCGGCTGAAACCAACCAGTTCAAGGGAAAAAACGGCGCGGTCCTGGATATTCTGGCGCCGGAGGGGCTGAAGGCCAAACGGCTGGTTGTGGTGGGTTTGGGCAAGGCTGCCGAACTCAAGGACAACGACTTTCTCAAACTGGGCGGGGCATTGGCCGGCAAGCTGAGAGCCGGATCCGAGGCGGTCACGATCTTCGCCGAATCGCCCAAAGGCGCGATGACCCCGAATCAAGCGGCCGCGGTCGCCTCGGGCATCCGGCTGCGGGCCTATAAATTCGACCGCTACAAGACCAAGAAGGATGCCGAAGAGGTGGCCTTGCGGGCGGCCATTTCGATTGCGGTCGGCGATGTGCCGGCGGCGCGAAAGGCCTTTGTGCCGTCCGCCCATGTCGTCGATGGGGTGATCACCGCGCGCGATCTCGTCAATGAACCGCCTAACGTGCTGTTCCCGGTTGAATTCGCGCGCCGGGCCACGCAATTGCGCAAGCTTGGCGTGGCTGTCGATGTTCTCGACGTTCAGGCGATGAAGAAGCTCGGCATGGGTGCGTTGCTCGGCGTCGCCCAGGGTTCGACGCAAGCCGGCCGCACCGTGATCATGCGTTGGAACGGCGGCAAGCGCGGCGAGCAGCCGGTTGCCTTCATCGGCAAAGGCGTTTGCTTCGATACCGGCGGCATTTCGATCAAACCCGCCGGCAGCATGGAAGACATGAAGGGCGATATGGGCGGAGCCGCATGCGTGGTCGGCTTGATGCAGGCCCTGGCGGCGCGAAAGGCCAAAGCCAATGTGATCGGCGCGATCGGTCTCGTCGAAAACATGCCCGACGGCAACGCCCAGCGTCCAGGCGACATCGTGACCTCGATGTCCGGCCAGACCATCGAAATCATCAATACCGACGCCGAGGGGCGGCTGGTGCTCGCCGACGTGCTTTGGTACGTGGCCAAGAAGTTCAAGCCGAAATTCATGGTCGATCTCGCCACATTGACCGGCGCCATTATGGTCGCGCTCGGCACCGAGCATGCCGGCCTGTTCTCGAACAACGACGAACTCGCCGAACGTCTGATCAAGGCCGGGCTTACGACAGGAGAGCGGGTCTGGCGCATGCCGCTCGGCGCGGAATACGACAAGCAGATCGATTCGCAGTTTGCCGATGTGAAAAACACCGGCAGCCGCCATGGCGGATCGATTACGGCGGCGCAATTCTTACAGCGCTTTGTTGACGGCACAGCTTGGGCCCATCTCGATATCGCGGGAACGGCGATGGGGGCGCCGAAGACCGAGATTAATCAAAGCTGGGGTTCTGGGTTTGGCGTTCGGCTGCTGGATCGTTTGATGGCGGAGCACTACGAAGCCAAGCGATGACGGAAATTCTCTTTTATCACCTGCAGGACGTCACGGTGGAGGGTGTTTTGCCGCCGCTGCTCGAAAAATCGCTCGAACGCGGCTGGCGGGTCGCCGTTCAATCGACGTCGGAAGAGCGTGCCGAAGCGCTCGACGCGCATTTGTGGACCTATCGCGAGGATTCCTTTCTGCCTCATACCACTTGGCGCGCCGCCGATTCCGAAGATCATCCGATCGTTCTGGTCGTGGCGGAGAATAACCCCAATCGCGCCAATGTGAGGTTTTTGGTCGACAACGCGCCGTTGCCGGCCAACACGGAAACCTACGACCGGGTTGTCGTTCTTTTCAACGGCGATGACGACGAGGCGCTGGCTGCGGCCCGCATCGCCTGGAGCGACTGCAAAACGCGGGGATTCGAGGTAACCTACTGGCAGGCGGACGAACGCGGCCGCTGGCAACGGCGCGATTAACAGGTTCCACCATTAATGATAATCTTCGGATTTGACCGGCGGGCTTGTATAGGCCACGGTCATGCCGCAAAGTGGTGATGGGACAGTCGCTTAGAGTATGATCCGGAAAATTGTGAAGTGGTTTTCCGAAAAGCATGCCGTCGGGCTTGACCCCTAGGGATCATGCTCAATCAAAGAATTAAAGCGCGATGACGATTCGACCAAATCTCGTCGCGCTTTAGGGCTGGGTGGGTTCAAGCTATCGTGCGAGACGAAAACCGTCACCGGAACACAGCCTTGGCGCTGTTGCTGTTTGCTCCCGTGCTGGCGGGCTGCGGAGCGACGTCTTCCGATATTTTTTCCTCCGATCTTTTATCGAAGGATGCCGAATGGTTTTCGCGTAGCGGCAGGTTGTTCATCAAGAGCGTCTCGATCGAAACGCCACCGCTCACCCCCGACAAACCCGTCACGGCCGAAGACCTCGTCAGCGCCGATGGGGCTTGCCCGGGGACGACATCCGCAGGCGTCGTGGCCAATGCCAATGCATCGTCCGACGGCGCGCCGGCCGCCAGCGGCACCGTTGCGCTCGGTCACACCGAATGCGACGTTGTTCGCGGCATCGGCGCGCCCAACAGCGTCAATATTTCCAACAATCCGCGTGGCGAACGCCTTGCGGTGATCAATTTCTCGCAAGGCGCCCGCGCCGGAATTTATACGTTCACATCCGGCCGGTTGACCTCGATCGAGCGCGGCGCCGAGCCTATGGCCGAGCCGAAAAGCGTCAAGCCGAAGAAGAAAAAGCCGGCGGCGACGTGATCGCCCTTCGCTGGATTTGAGGCTCACGCCTCGTCGAACTCCGAACTCGCCTCCAGCCATTCCTCCTCGGCCCTGAGCAAGGCATCGGCGGCGCTGGCGCGTGCTTTGCCGAGTTGAGCCGCCTGTTTGGGATCGCGCTTGAAAAGATCGGGCAACGCCAGCGCCGCGTCGATCTTCGCAATGATGCCGCCGATCCGCGCAATTTCGGCTTCGGCTTCGGAAATTCGCTGTTTGACGGGAACGCGCTTTCCCCTGGGTGGGCGCGTCGTCGCGCCGCTTGCCTCGCTACGTTCGCCAGCGCGTTCACGCGAAGCGGGCCGTGTGCCGCGCGCCGACAGCACGGCCTTGCGATATTCATCGAGATCGCCGTCATAGGCCGTCACGGTTTGGTCGGCCACGATCCACAATTGATCCGCGCAGGCTTCGATCAAATAACGATCATGGGAGACCATGATGATGGCGCCGGGAAACTCGTTGATCGCTTCGGCCAGCGCGGCGCGGCTGTCGATGTCGAGGTGGTTGGTGGGTTCGTCGAGAATGATCATGTTGGGGCCGAAAAAAGCCGCAAGCCCCAGCAACAACCGGGCTTTCTCGCCACCTGATAGATTTTTGACCAAGGTGTCGGCGGTTTTGCCGGAAAATCCGATCGCGCCGCTGCGTCCGCGCACCTTGGTTTCGGGCGCGTCCGGCATCAGCTTGCGGATGTGATCGCAGGGCGACGCATCGGGATTAAGTTCATCGAGCTGATGCTGAGCGAAATATCCGACGGAAAGCTTATCGGCGCGGGTGATTTTTCCTGAAAAGGGAGGAAGCTTATTGGCGAGAAGCTTCACCAAGGTCGATTTGCCGTTGCCATTGGCGCCCAATAGGGCGATGCGATCGTCCGCGTCGATGCGTAGCGTCACGCGGTTAAGCACGGGGCGCTTCGGATCGTATCCCACGGAAACATCGTCGGCGGCGATGATCGGCGGCGACAACATTTTCTCCGGCCGCGGGAATGAAATATCGTGAACGTCTCGGGTCACCAGCGCGGTCGCGGGTTTCATCCGCTCCAACATCTTGACGCGCGACTGCGCCTGACGGGCTTTCGAAGCCTTGGCCTTGAAGCGATCGACAAAGGCCTGCAACCGCTTACGTTCGTCGGCCTGCCGCTTGGCGTGTTTGGCGTCCAGCAATTCGCGGCTGGCGCGCTGCTCCTCGAATGAGGTGTAAGTTCCCTTGTAGAGGGCAAGCTTGCCGCGATCGAGATGCAGGATCTGGTTGACCGATGTTTCCAACAGATCCCGGTCGTGGCTGATGACGATGACGGTGCGCGGATAGTTGGCCAAGTGGTCTTCGAGCCAAAGCGTGCCTTCGAGGTCGAGATAATTGGTAGGCTCGTCCAGCAGCAAGAGATCGGGGGCGGCAAACAGCGTGGCCGCAAGTGCCACGCGCATCCGCCATCCGCCGGAGAATTCCGAACAGGGCCGGCTCTGGTCGGTTGGGGAAAATCCGAGACCGCTCAGGATCGCAGCAGCACGGGCCGGTGCCGAATGCGCCTCGATATCGACGAGACGGGTTTGAATGTCGGCGATGCGGATGGGGTCTTGTGCCGTCTCGGCTTCACGCATCAAGGCTTCACGCTCGATGTCGGCTTTCAACACGACCTCGATCAAGGGTTCCGGGCCGTCCGGCGCCTCTTGCGCGAGGCTGCCGATCCGCCAGCGCGGCGGGATGGCGATGGTGCCGCTTTCGGTCGGCAGCTCGCCCCGGATGGCGTGAAACAAGGTCGATTTGCCGACACCATTGCGGCCGACGAAGCCCACGCGCGCGCCCGGGGTGATCTGAACCGAGCTGTGGTCGATCAGAAGGCGCCCCGCAATCCGGATCGAGATATCGGTGATGGAAAGCATGCGAGCTTTTCGCCGCGGCTCCGCAAAAACGCAACCCGAATATTGGAATTTGGGGCGAGGCGATATCCGGCCTAATTCGAGCTTGGACCGTCTCTCTCCTCGCGCCGTCGCAATTCATCCAGGAGATGCTGGAGGTAAGGAGACGGCCGCGCCACCTCCGGATGAAGGGTCTGTTGGAGATGTTCGCCCATGGCATCGCAAATCGACCGGCTGGTCTTGCGATCGATCGGCTCCAATGCGTCTCTGTTCAGGCTTTCCATGGCCCTGGCCGTTTCTTACAATCTTGTTCACGCGACAGTAGACGGCACACCAAGTCCCGTGAGGTGAATTTGTTTCCGGGGCGTCATTGATTCCGGTTTCTTTTTGGCTGGTTTGCCGCGAACGGTTGAGGTTTCCGGCTCGCAAAGGGTTCATCCTGGTAAAATCGCCGGCATTTTCGAGGCTTGATGGCACAACCCATCGCTTGCCGTGCACGGACGGCACCGATATAAGCCCCGCAAACCTCCCTTCGCGCGCTTTTCAAGGATGACATCATGGCGATTGAACGCACCTTTTCCATCATCAAGCCGGACGCAACCGCGCGTAATCTGACCGGCGCCGTCAACGCGCTGATCGAGAAAGCGGGCTTGCGCATCGTGGCGCAGAAGCGAATCCGCATGACCCGCGAACAGGCCGAGACCTTCTATGCCGTTCACAAAGCGCGCCCCTTCTTCGGCGAACTCGTGGACTTCATGATTTCCGGCCCGGTGGTCGTTCAGGTGCTCGAAGGCGAAAACGCCGTCCTCAAGCATCGGGATGTGATGGGGGCGACCGATCCGTCGAAAGCGGCGGAGGGAACCATCCGCAAGCTGCACGCAAAATCGATCGGTGAAAATTCCGTGCATGGCTCCGATGCTTTGGAGACCGCGGCCATCGAGATCGCACAGTTCTTTTCGGGCAACGAGATCGTCGGCTGATTGATACCAGGATTGGCCTGCGATCTCGTCTGCATGAACCGTGGGCGCGGCCGTTGGGCCCAAGGGAGAGACTGTGAACTCGCTGTTGCAGATCGTCGATCCCGGCAATATCGGCGCGTTTTTCGCGCAAATCCGGATAGACATGCAGACGCCTTCATTCTGGCTGGCGGTCGGTAAAATCATCTGGATCAACGTCCTGTTGTCCGGCGACAACGCGCTGGTGATCGCGATGGCCTGCCGCGGCCTGCATGGCCGGCATCGGCTCTGGGGCATGATCGTGGGCGCGGGCATCGCCGTTGTGCTCTTGATCGCCTTCACCGGCATCGTGGCCTCGCTGATGGCGCTGCCTTATTTGAAGCTCGCAGGCGGGCTTGCGCTACTCGTCATCGCCGCCAAGCTCCTGGTCGGGGAAGACGAAAACGACGAAATCGCGGCCGGCACCACGCTGTGGCACGCGATCCGAATCGTGGTCATCGCCGACATCATCATGAGTCTGGACAATGTGATCGCGGTCGCCGCGGCCGCGAACGGTCAGTTCTCGCTGTTGATTTTAGGGCTTGCCATCAGCATTCCCATGATCATTGCAGGTGCCGCGCTGATCATGATGGTGCTCGATCGCTTTCCGATTCTGATTTGGCTCGGCGCCATCTTGCTGGGCTGGATCGCGGGCGAGGTGATCGAAAGCGATCCGGCGGTAAAGCCCTGGCTGCACCGGTTGTTGGATGGCATCGTCGCGCTCGATATCGACGCGCAATCGGCGATCTTCGGCGTGTCGCCACATCTTCGTTTTGAAGGCGAGTTGGTCGGCTATATCGCCTCGGTTCTCGGGGCGATCATCGTGCTGGTCGCGGGATCGATCTGGCGACGGCGAACGCTGCGGCGGCTCAAAAAGGTTGCCGGCGCCGCGCCTTAAGG
>DATGJS010000142.1:0-15193 GCA_035295025.1 Bradyrhizobium sp. | reverse complement strand
TTCAGGAAATCGAAGGCGACGAACTTGTCGTTGTCGCTGGCTTCCTTGTCGTCGAGGATCGAGCGCAGCTGCTTGAGATGGCCCGGCCGCAAATAGTGATTGAGGTCGCCGAAGGCCGCTTCCGACAGCGCCCGCAGCGCCTCGCGCGACACCACCAGCATGTCCTTGCCAAGCACCTTCTCGACCCGCACGCCCTCGGCCGTGATTTTCTTGTAGGGCGTGGTATCGGCGCCCAGTGGAAACAGCGGCGTGTGCTTATAGGGCGGAACGGGTTTTTGCCGGTCGGGGAATGCGGTGGGGGCGTTCATGGAAGGGCTCGCTGAATATGGTCGAATGATATTAGTTTGTTCTCGGTGCCAAGCAAAGCCGGAAACGCCTTGAACGCCTCACCCTTTCCCCTCCTGCTTCTCCGCATAGGCGTCCACCAGCGCGCGGATCATGCGTTGGTACGAGACACGGCGCTTAAGGGCGGCGCACTTGAAAAACGCCACCGAGCGCTGCGACAGGCTCAGCGTCACCTTCACATTGTTCTCGCGCAATACTAATTTGTCCGGCGGCGGCAGAAGTCATCAACGACCCTGACCCGGCCGATCTCGCCCTTGCGGAGTTTAACTTCTGGCCTTTTCATAGATCGCCGCCCTTCCCTCGATTTTTTGCGACGCGCGCCAATTTACCCGTCATGCCCGCGCTTGTCGCGGGCATCCACGTCTTTCTTTTGCTCCAACCAAAGACGTGGATGGCCGGGTCAAAGCCCGGCCATGACGCAAGACTGCCGCTCGCACCGACCCTTGCACTCGCCGCCCGCTTGAGGCTTCAATGGCCATAAAGGGGACTCCCATCATGACTTCACGACGACCATTTCGCCGACCGGCCTTGCTCGCCGCCACGCTCGCGCTCTGGGTCGCGATGGCCGTTCAGCCCGCGCGCGCCGACCGCTGCGAGGACGCGGCCAATCAACTCAAGGAGCAAATCGACGGCCTCAAAGTCGGCATCACGGCTGCCAACATCATTTACCTGTCGCACCCGCTCGCGAAGGAAATGTCGCTCGGCTGCCCCAACCGCCAATATTCCAACGAACTCTATGCCAAGACCGACGGCCGCAAGCCGAAGGCGGAATTCACCGCATTGGTCGCGAGCGTCGCGGCAATCGTCTTCACTCTGCCCAAGGACGACATGCTCAAAGGGGTTTCGCGCTGCCTTTCACGGATGGGATTTTTTCGTGGGGACGACGTTTCGATCCGCTACCACCGCCTCGACATGAACTGCACGCGAACCAAGAGCGAAACCGCGATTGCGATTTCGCGCAAACGAGACGAATAGCCGAAAAGATCGTTGCAATTTTAGCTAATTCATGAGGCCACTCGTTCATCACCTGGGTTGCGGATTTCACGATCCGTCGTGTTTTAACGATCGAATTCATGGTGTGTTTGGATACGGCTCTGCAAGGTGGGCCCCACTGCAAAGTGTACAAGGATCCTGTTCATGAGCATTTCAAGCGTGCCGTCCTATTCGCCCGCGCCCATCTATTATCCCGACACCAGCACCAACGCGCAACCGCCGCAGCCTCCGGCGCCCGCGGCTACCGATTCCAGCAACAACAGAACGCCTCCGCCGGCCCCGGCCCCGCTGCCGCCGGGACAGGGAACGCAGGTCAATCAATTGGTCTGAACGCGTTCACTCGGATGAAAAAGCGGCGGGAACCCGCCGCTTTTTTTTGCTCTTCGCCAGGGCCACCTGCCGCGACGGCGTGCCATTTCGCGGAAAGCGCGGGCGCGGGCGTCAGCCGCTCGAAATAGCCGGGATATCTCGGCACACACGACGTTTCGTTCACCAGACGCCGCAAGCCGGGCAGATCAGGCACAAGGGCGCAGCGATGTCGCGGCGCAACCGCTGGTGTCTGGACTCGTCTGCAATAGAGAATATCATCTCGTTATTAAAGGCTGGGCCGGAGCGACACTGAAGCGGCCCAAATTTTTAAAACGTAGCATTTTTGATATTTGCAATGCCTTGCTCTGCCGCCTGCCCAGGCGTTTCAGGTCAGATGCAGCGGCGCAAGGGACGTGTATTGGATTCGGAGGACGGATCATGCGCGAACCAAATCCTGACAAATTAAATGACTTGCTCGGTAAACTCGTCAACGATCTCGGCGTGGCCCTTTCCGGCGCGAGTATTCTGCTTGGCGACCGGCTGGGACTCTACAATGCAATGGCCGATGGCGAGGCGGCGACCTCGGCGACACTTGCAAAAAAGACCGGATTGAACGAGCGCTGCGTGCGTGAATGGTTGGCTGGCCAGGCCGCATCGGGGTACATCGACTATCATTCGGAAAAGGAAACCTTCTCGCTTTCTCCCGAACAAGCGATGGCATTCGCGGACGAAGCTTCGCCGGCTTTCTTCGCCGGCGCATTCGATATCGTGCAGGCCACCTATCTGGACGAGCCGAAGGTTGCCGAGGCGTTTCGCACCGGCAAAGGCGTTGGCTGGCACGAACATTCCAAATGCCTGTTCTCGGGCACCGAGCGTTTCTTCAGGCCCGGCTACAACGCCAATCTGGTCCCGAACTGGATTCCCGCGCTTGAAGGCGTCGAAGCAAAACTAGAGGCCGGGGCCAGGGTTGCCGACGTCGGTTGCGGTCACGGCGCTTCGACGATCGTCATGGCGAAAGCCTACCCAAAAAGCGAATTCTTCGGCTTTGATTATCATCTGCCTTCGATCGAACGGGCCAGGGAACTTGCATCGAATGCCGGCGTCGGCGAGCGCATTACTTTCGCTCAAGCCAGTGCCAAGGATTTCCCGGCGAAAGGCTACGACCTCGTGGCCTTCTTCGATTGCCTGCATGACATGGGCGATCCCGTCGGCGCGGGCCGGCATGTGAAGCAAGCGCTGACCAAAGACGGTGTTTGGATGATCGTCGAGCCGTTTGCTCACGATAATCTCAAGGACAATCTCAACCCGGTGGGCCGTGTCTATTACACGGCGTCGACCTTCATCTGCACACCGGCGTCGCTGTCGCAGGAAGTGGCGCTGGGGCTCGGCGCCCAGGCCGGCGAGAGAAGACTGCGCAAGGTCGCGGCTGAGGCGGGCTTTACACGCTTTCGCCGCGCCACCGAGACGCCGTTCAACATGATCTTTGAGGCGCGTGTTTGATTCCGATTCCCCCGGGAATGCCCTTGCCCCCCGGGGGATCATTGCGCAAGCCGGGCTTGCCCGACTTGCGTTGAGGGAGAAGAGTGGCGCGCGCGGATCAATTCGCCGCGAAGCAATATAAGAGGCCGTCGCCGCCGGTGCTCTTCAGGTCAGATTGCGAGCAGCCGCCATCGGGCCCGCGCGAGGGATGAGAACTGTTCCAGGATTTCGAGGCGTCGTCGTCGCGCAGGCCGATGCGGTCGGAATGGCCGAGCATCGCGGAACCTTGCGTGCTGCTCGTCCAGTTCTTGCACGTGCGGTCTTCGCCCGCCGCAAAGGCGGTGCCATCCGGTTGCGATCCGGTCAGCACATCGTGACGGTTCGGCGTGTCGCCGCGGCCGTTGATCACCTCGCCCTTTTCGCTGAGCGCGGTTTGTTTGGTGAGATTGTTCGAAGCGCTGTGCAGATCAGCAACGTCCTTGGCGATCACGACGCCCTTCGAATTCTGCCACGGTCCCTTGCCGATGCGCTCACGCGCGTTCACGGCAGGCTTACCGTCTGCGGCCTGGGTGGAGAGATAGGCATGCCAGGTCTTGGCGCCGGCGCCTGCCGCCGCGCCAAGCGTTTGGCAATGCTTGTCGGCACCGTCGAGCCCGCCGAGATTGGCGCCGTTGCCGGGGCCGGCCGAAGTGACGAAGAAGGTGGCATTGGCCGATTGCGCTTTGGCCGGTTGAACCGCAATCATCGCGAACGCGGCGACGGCGGGAACAAACAACAGACGCGACATGCTTTTGGCGAGAGCGGGCATTGAAAATCCTCCCATGGTTTTTTGAGACAACGGCTCAGGGGCCAACTATCCAACCCATCCCACCCAGGATTATTCCCGTCGCGCGACAGCCAAATGAAAAAGCGCTGCGGATGGGACCCGCGGCGCCTTTCATTTTCATTCCAGCGAGGCTCAAGTCTGCTGGATCGCCGACAATTCCCAATCGCCGCCGCGCGGACGCAGGAAGGTCCACACTTCGGTCACTTCCATCGGCTGCTCGCTGCCCTCGACCAGGCGGCCGGTGGCGCGATCGAGCGTCGTGTCCATGATCGAGTAACGCATCGCGACGCTGGCGTAATCAATGTCGCCCTCCCGCCAGGCTTCGGCGAGGTCTCCTTGCAGGAGCCGCGTGCCTGCGACTTTGTTGATCACATTGCGCGCCTTGTTCTGATCGAGGTCGCGGACGAAATAAGACACCATCTCAGGCGTCGCCAGCGTATGGAGCCGGGCCACATCCTCATTCGACCAGGCGGCCTGGGTCTCGCCGAGCAAGCGCTCAAAGGTCTCGTAATCGGCGGGCAGAATTTCGAGCGGCACGCTGCCCGATCCCCCTCCAAAGCCCATTCCCGCTCGAAGGGCCGCCGGCGCGCCTAGCGGCGAAGGCCCGCCGGCATAGGCGGTTTGCATCTCATGGCGGCGCTGCCACCACGACATCGCAAAGCGCACCAGCATCACGATCAAGCCGATCTGGAGCAGAAGGCCGAAGATCGACGACAATCCGCCGATCCCGCCAAACATGCCGCCGCCAAACAACATGCCGAGAAGGCCCGCGCCGAGGAAGCCAGCCGCCAGCCCTCCGAACATGCCCATGCCGGGCCGATTAAAGAAACCACCGCCAGCCGGCGCGGACAGGCCCGGGCTTGGCTGAGTAGTGGTGCGATTGAACGGTTGGGCGGCGTTCGGCGCCGTCGAGGTCGAAGGCGGCGGTGCGAAGGTGCGCCCGCCCCGAGAACCCGAGCTGAGGCCGCCGCCAATGCGAGCATCGGCCGGCGAAACGAAGGCGATAACAGGCAGCGCCAGCACGAGGACGACGAGGGCGGCGGCTACCAAACTGAAAGCGTGTTGCGTGAATTTCATGGCAATTTTCCTTAAATCCCCAACAGAGGGGAACGCCTTTAACATGGGCAGACTTGCCCAAATGTGAAGCCGTAACGAGGGGAAAAGGCTGCGGCGCTCGGTCGCGGGGGGCAAGGGAGGCGGCAGCCGACTTCGGCTTCCAAAGAACTTATGCACCACTTCTCATCGCTATCCGAGCGTGGCATGACCTTTGTCAACGATGACGCTTGTATAAAAATGTGGAAATAGCCCATCGTTCTCAACCTAAACTTGCAAGCAAAAAACTCGGCGCTACGATAACCATTTTCTAGTTGGACCTTTATTTACATGTATGACACTTCCCTCGAACCATCTGCTAGCAACAGAGAAGCCGACGACCAGCAAACAGACGTCGTGAGTCATGTCGTAATTTTGGTACACGGCATCCGAGACTTTGCACTCTGGGAAGCGGTTGTTCGAGGCCCTCTTGAACAAGCCCATTTTACTGTAGCCCCAACGAACTACGGTCGTCTGAATTTATTGAAATTCCTAACTCCGTTCCCCTTTTTCCGTAACTCCGCAATAAGGGAGGTCTGGGACCAAATACGAATCGTAAGACAGAATAAGCCGAATGCTAAGCTTTCAATTATAGCGCACAGCTTTGGCACTTATGTTGTCGCAAACCTGATGCGACAGAATTTTGATATAAAATTTGAGAGGGTGATTTTTTGCGGAAGTGTCGTGCCGCGCAAATTTCCCTTCGTGCAAATTCAAGACCGCTTCGTGCAACCGATATTAAATGAAGTAGGTACACGCGATATTTGGCCCGCTATCGCTGAGAGTATAACTATCGGCTATGGTTCGGTTGGCACTTATGGCTTTCTTCAGCCTCTTTTAGTTCGAGACCGGTGGCATAATGGCGCCGACCACGGCTTTTTTCTCAATCAGGATTTTTGCAAAAAATATTGGATTCCATTCCTGCGCGATGGAACAATTTTATCGGCCGCGGATAACCCAGAACCACCCCGCGGGTGGCTGAGGCTCATTTCAGCTTTTAAGTTGAAATACATTACACTCCTTACGATGACATGGCTGTTCTTTCAATATGCCTTGGCTTGGCGGGAGGAAATTATAGATCTTGTTCTTGGTGCGATCGGCGGAAGCAGGTGGACTGAAATTTATGTCCCCGATCCAAGAACCGTAGGCACAGTGAACGATTTAAGCGCTG
The DNA here is from genome assembly GCA_035295025.1 of Bradyrhizobium sp. Classification (GTDB taxonomy): domain Bacteria; phylum Pseudomonadota; class Alphaproteobacteria; order Rhizobiales; family Xanthobacteraceae; genus Bradyrhizobium. The sequence continues at coordinate 8,978 of DATGJS010000142.1, read as the reverse complement.
ATCTGGCTAAGATAGAGCGGAAGAAGCCGCGAATGACACGCGATAAGATCAAGCAGGTTTCGGATGAACTGACTGGTAGATTGATATCGAATGACAGCAGCATAACGCGCGTCACGAGACGACAGATGAATGAGAAAATCGTTCATACCCTCACTCTTCTGAACGACAATGACCTGTCTTTCGTATGGCGAGCCCTTCCGCGGAACCTCGATCTTTCAGCATTAAACCTTAGTCATGTGAATCTAAACGGAGTTCGATTTGACCATACATTTCTAATTTACAACAATTTTGAGGGGGCAAACCTAAATGACGTTGTGTTTGATCATGCGTGGGTGCGAAACGCCGACTTTTCGGGTTCCGACCTTTCGCAGACCAAATTTATTAGCACCGATTGGTTTAACGCGCTCAACCTACCCGGCGACGTTAATGATGGGGAACCCATACCGTTTGAGGAATGGACTAAATGTCCCACCAGTTACAGAATGAATCCGCAGAAGCCATTTTCTGACTCGATATCGTCTTGGTACGTTATTGAATTTGATCGGATTGAGGATGACGGTAAAGCCGATTTGATCAAAGCTTGGGCGGCTTATTCGAAGCCCGGTAGCATTTGCGACAAGGCCAAAAAGGAAAGGTAAACCTCAGGGTATTGACGGCGTCATGGTTTCCTTCACCGCGGCGACCAACTGGCTCAGCGTGAAGGGTTTCGGCAGGAAGGCGAATTGCTGGTTTTCCGGCAGGCTCTTCTCGAAGGCATCCTCCGCATAGCCCGAAACAAAGATGATTTTCAGATCCGGGTTGCGCTCACGCATGGTCTTGAGAAGGGTCGGCCCGTCCATCTCCGGCATCACCACGTCCGACACCACGAGATCGACCGCGCCGTCCTTCTCTTCAAGCGCCTCAAGCGCCTCGACCCCGTTCGAGGCCTCGATCACTTGATATCCCCGCGAGCGCAGGCCGCGCGCATTGAGTGAGCGCAAGCCCTCCTCGTCTTCGACCAGAAGGATCGTGCCCTGCCCGGTCAGATCGGTGCGCGGCTTCGCCTCGGTGGTGGCTTCCTTGGCCGGCGCGGTGGCGGATGCGGCATCGGGGACGGCAACCTCTTCCCGCTCGGGATGGTGGCGCGGCAGGAATATCCGGAAGGAAGTGCCCTTGCCGGGTTCGGAATCCACATAAACGAAGCCGCCGGTCTGTTTGACGATGCCATAGACCGTCGAGAGCCCGAGCCCTGTACCTTTGCCGACTTCCTTGGTCGAGAAAAACGGCTCGAATATCTTATCGACAATCTCAGGCGGAATGCCGGTGCCGGTGTCGGTGATGTCGATCCCGACATATTCGGCCGCCGGCATCCCCTTAAAGGCCAGCCGCGCGGCCTCCGCCGCGGACACATTGGCGGTCCGCACCGTGAGTTTGCCGCCGTCAGGCATCGCATCGCGCGCATTGACCGCGAGATTGACGATCACCTGCTCGAATTGCGACACGTCCACCTTCACCGGCCACAGGTCGCGGCCGTGAATAAGGTCGAGCTTGACCTTCTCGCCGATCAGACGGCGCAGCAACATGGTGAGGTCGGACAAGGCATCGCCGAGATCGAGCACCTGCGGGCGCAGCGTCTGGCGGCGCGAGAACGCGAGTAACTGGCGTACCAAGGTTGCCGCGCGCGTCGCGTTCTGCTTGATCTGCATGATGTCCTGGAACGAGGGATCGGTCGGCTTATGCGCGTTCAGGAGGAAGTCGTTCGCCATCATGATCGCGGAGAGCACGTTGTTGAAATCGTGCGCGATGCCGCCGGCGAGCTGGCCGACCATGTCCATCTTCTGCGATTGATTGATCTGGTTTTCCAGCGTCCGCCGCTCGGTCGTCTCGAGCATATAGACGATGGCGGCCTCGGCCTCGCGCTCGTCTTCCTCGACCGCGGTGACGAAGAACTGCCCCCAGCGTTCTTTGGCGCCGTCGAGCATGACTTCAACGGGCGTGATGTCCCCCTGCCCCTGCGCCGCCTGATGGATGGCCGCGACCAGAAGATGCCGGTCGCGAGCGTTGACGGTGCCCAGGATCGACTTATTGGCGCCGCCATCGGCGACCAGTCCTTGCGCCAATTTGGCGAACCGCGCATTGGCGCGCACGATGGTTCCCGAGCGATCCACCGTCGCAATCGCCATCGGCGTGTGATCGAAGAAGCGCATGAAGCGGACTTCCGCCGCCCGCTGCGGATCGGCGCGTTCGTCGCGCGCGCGGCTGATCACGAGCGTGCGCGAGGCGCCGGGCGCGCCGTCGGCGCCGAAGGCGAGCTTGTGGTAAAGGCGAACCGGCATGGTTTTGCCGCCTCGCATGCGCAGGTCGATGTCGAACACTTCGGTCGCGACCTCGCCCGCCACGGGCGAAATCGAGGTCAGAAGCGAGGCACCGTCGCCGGACACGATCTCGGCGAGCTTCAAACCGCCCGAACCGATCTCGGCCAGATCATAATCGAGCCAGTTGGCGAGCGTCGCATTGACATAAACAATCTCGCCCGCGGCATTCACCGAGAAGAAACCGCATGGCGCGTGATCGAGATATTCGATCGCATGCTGCAATTCCTGAAACACATCCTCCTGCCGCTCACGGTCGCGGGTGATGTCGGCAATCGACCACACCGTATACTTGGCCTCCCGCCGGTTTTCGCCGAGCGGACGAACCCGCATTCGCAGCCAGCGGCCATCGACGCCGTCACTCCCCGCGACGCGGGCCTCCTCCTGCTGGCGCTTGCCTTCGCGCGCGGCCTTGAGCAGCCGAAACACCGCCTCCGATATGTCGGGATTGCCGATAAAGGCTCGTTCGACGGGACGAACGTCATGCGGGCTTGACGCTCCGGTCAGCGCCCAATAGGCCGCGTTGGAATACACCACATGGCCGCGGGGATCGGTGACGGCGACGCCGTCATAGGCGAGGTCGGCGATGCGGCGAATGACGGGATCGTCGGCGGAGCGGTCCGCAAAGCGAATGATGCCGGCCGCAAACGCAAACAGGTTGAACAGACCGACCATCGCAAGCAGGGCCAACAAGCCCAAAATATAAGGCTGGGCCTGCGCGCGGCCGATCGTCATCAGCGCCACCGCGATCGCGACGATCGCGCCCGCCACCAGCAACACCAGCAAAATGCTGCCGCCCCGCCGCATCGGCACCTGGGCGGCGGCCTGTTCTCGCGACGAAGAATGGTCGGGTTTGGCGGTCATGAGCTAAAAAAATGCAGCCTGTAAAGAAATGCAGCCTGTGGACGCGAAAGAACGCATGGAAGTTCAAGCGACGACATGCGGTTTGCGCGGTCCGCCCCTTGAGTGCCTGAATCGGCCCCGCAAGCGCAAGTACGTCAACGGGTTATTCTGCCGATTGCCCACCTATTCCCAGATCGCGTCCTTCCATAGCCCGGGAGTTTGTTTTTCCTGCCCAGCCATCATTTCCGCCGCCCCGAAAGCCCGCGCCGCAGCCCCATCACATAGCCAATGATTTCCGCGACCGCGTGATAATGCTCCACAGGTATCTCCTGATCGATCTCGACCGTGGCGTATAAGGCCCGCGCCAGCGGGACGTTTTCGACGACGGGAATGCTGTATTCGCCCGCAACTTCCCTGATTTTCAGCGCAATCCGATCGACACCCTTGGCGACGCAAACGGGCGCGGCCATGCCGCGCTCGTAAGACAACGCCACCGCGTAATGGGTCGGGTTGGTGATGACGACGGAGGCCTTGGGAACCGCGGCCATCATGCGCTTTTTCATGCGCGCCTGCCGCAATTGCCGCATGCGGCCCTTGATGTGTGGATCACCTTCGGACTGTTTGAATTCTTCCTTCATTTCCCGCAGCGACATTTTCTGCCGCTCGTACCATTGGCGATACTGGAAGAAGTAATCGGCGATCGCCACGACCGCGAGCATCGCCACCACCGCTCCCATCAAATGCAGCGTCAGCCCGCTCACCGTCCCCAATATCGCGGCCGGGTCGAAGCGCAGCATCGCCTCCAACCGATGCCGCTCGGGCCACAAAATGGCGATCATGACCGCGCCGAGCGCGATCAATTTGAAGAGGCCCTTGGCGAAATTGGCCACCGCCTGCTTGCCGAAGATGCGCTTGGCCCCCGCCATTGGCGAAATCTTCGAGAGCTTGGGCATGAGCGATTCGCCCGACCAGACCAGGCGGTGTTGCAGGATATTGCCGGCGATCGCAGCTAGAATCAGCATCAAGATCGGCACGCCAAGCGCTGCAAACAATGCGAATTCGAGATTCTTCAGCAATGCCAACAGGCCCGCGCCATCGACCTTGATCATCCATGAATTGGCGATGAGGCCGCGAAGCGGCGTCTTTATCTCGCCGATGGAGCCGGCAAAGGTCGAGAGCGCCAGCGTCGCGCCCGCGATCATGAACCAGGTGTTGACCTCCTGGCTTTTGGCGACGTCGCCACGCTCCAGCGCATCGTCGAGACGTTTTTGCGTGGGGTCTTCTGTGCGTTCGCCAGACTCGTCTTCATCGGCCATGGTTAGAATACCCTCACTTGAGCGGTATCATGTCGTGCATCACGGCGATGAAGTAATCGAGGAAGCTTCCCATCATGGCCGCGAGAACGGCGGCAAAGACCAAAAAACCCAACATGATCGACAGCGGTACGCCGACGAAATAGACCTGCATTTGCGGCATCAGCCGCGCCAACACACCAAGGCCGATATTGAAGACGAGGCCGAAAACCAAAAACGGCGCGGATAGTTGCATGCCGATCTTGAAAGCGGCTGCGAAGGCGCGGGTGGCAAGCGCCGCGACGTCGCCGCTCGGCACGGCCTCGCCCGGCGAAAAGATCGAATAGCTGTCGTTGAGCGCGGCAATGACCAAATGATGGGTGTCGGTCGTAAACAGCATGGTGACGCCAAACAGCGTGAGAAAATTCCCGATCAGAACACCCTGCTGACCCTGATTGGTAAGATCGACCGAGACGGCAAAACCAAGGCCAAGCTGTTGGGCGATCACGGCGCCCGCGACCTGAAGGGCGGACAAGGTCACCCGCGCGGTGGCGCCGAGCACAATGCCGATCAGGATTTCGTAGATCATCAGCACCAGAAGTGCGGCCATCGAGCCCATATCGATATGGTAGTCCGCGCGATGCAGCGGAAGAATGATCAGGGTCAGAAGCAGCGCGATCGCAAGCTTGATCGAGACCGGGATGTTGGTCTCGCCCAATCCCGGCAATAGCATCACCATGGCGCCGATGCGGGCGAACACCAACATAAAGGCGGCCGCAAGCACCGGCAGGAGCGAGATATCGATTCGCATGTCCCTGATGTCCCGGTTCCAACCGTCGTATTCCGTCGCGGCATGGCCTCTTGCGAATGGTGGAGACGACGGGATATTCGCAAATAGGATGCCCCATCATGCCATCAGCCGCCGATGATTCGCGACGATATCCGCATCATGTGACTATGCAAGGAATCGGCCATGAACGGCAGCGCCAGGAGCAAGGTGAGAAAGATCGCAATTATTTTCGGAACAAAGGTCAGCGTCTGCTCCTGAATCTGGGTCAGCGCCTGGAATAGGGACACAATGACGCCGACGACGAGCCCGACCAGCATCAGCGGCGAGGACACCACGACGATGGTCCAGATCGCATCCCGCGCCACGTCGAGGGTTTCAGCACCGGTCATTTTACATTCTCACCGTTCTACTTTTTCACCACTGCGTCAGCGAATAGGGAGTAGCGAATGGATCGCTACCCTTTGGTCACTACTCGCCACTCGCCATCGCTCAAATCGGCATCTTCAGGATGTCTTCATAGGCGGCGATGACTTTGTCACGCACCGACACAAGGGTGGAGACCGCGACATCGGTTTCCGCCACCGCCGTCACCACATCCATGACATTGGCCTTGCCGGAGGCCATGGAGACCGTCTGCGCATCTGATTTGCGCCCGACATCGAGAACGCCGCCGATGGCCTCCTTGAGCACCGCGCTGAAAGAGGTGTCGCCGGTTTCGGAACCCTTGGAAGCTCCGCCGGGTTCCAGAATGCGGGCGGCCGAGGCATAGGCGTTGGCGGCAATCGTGGGTGAAGCCATGGTTGAGGTCTTCCTGTGTTAGGCCTTGAGGATGTCGAGCGTGCGTTGAAGCATGCGGCGCGTCGCGCCGATGATGTTGAGGTTGGCCTCGTAAGACCGCTGGGCCTCCCGCATGTCGGTCATTTCGACGAGCGGATTGACGTTGGGATATTTGACATTGCCGGCGGCATCGGCGGCCGGGTTGCCCGGCTCATATTTGACGTGAAAGGCGGATTGGTCGGGCCTGATTCTGCCGAGTGTCACCACCTTGGCGTCCAGCGTGCGGTCGAGCGCGGAGGAGAAGCTCGGGACCTTGCGCCGATACGGGTCACCGCCAGCGGTCGCAGCGGTCGAATCCGCGTTGGCGATGTTTTCCGAAATCACGCGCATTCGCCCGGCCTGGGCGCGCAGACCCGAGGTCGCAATTCCCATCGAGCGGGCGAAATCATTCATGTCGCTGGCCATGAGACGTCCCTCGTGCCGTTAGCGGGTCTTGGTCGGAAAAGTTCGGCGCCCCATCATGCCTCAGCCTTTTCCGATCGCCGTTTTCAGAAGATGCAGGCTCTTGCTGTAGAGCGAGGTCGCCGCCGCATAGTCCATCTGGTTGGCGGAAACCTTCAGCATCTCTTCCTCCAGGCTGACGGCGTTGCCGGCCGGCCTGGTTTGAAATCCCGCCCTTCGATTTTGCTCGAATGTCGGATCGACCGCGCCGCTGGAAATATGGGCTTGGCTCGTGCGCGCGATCGGCAGCGGCGCCGAACCGCCGCCGACCACGCCCGAGCCGGTTTCGAATTTCGGCTCGATCAGGTCGCGCGGTTTGAAGTTGGGCGTATTTGAATTGGACACGTTTTCGGCCAGCACGCGCTGGCGCTCTTGATGCCATTGCATCTTGGTGCGCAAAATCGACAGGGTCGGAAGATCGTTGATCGGCATCGCCGCGCTCCCCCTTGGCCAGCGGCGTGACGCCGCTCCAGGTAGGCAGAATTTGCCGCCCGTATGGTTAACAGCCGGTTAAGATCGCAGGCTCGGATTCACTCGTTCTGAACGAAAGCAGGCCTTGCACGAATCGTCTTGAGCGCAATTTCGCCACGAATGCCGCGTTACCAGACCAAATTGTCGGCGTTGGTGCCGCGAGAAGTCGTTTTGGCCCAGCCGATTCATGGGCTATTAAGACATCGGGACGGCAGTTTCTGCCGTGGGGAATTAACAATTGGGCTGAACTTGAGGCGCTGTTTGCCGGTCGCAAGATCCCGATCGATCTTGTCACCTTGCCATCGACTGACAGAGTCCTGAAGAATTCACGGTTTGCCGGGGACAAAGTATGCAGGCACTTACATTTTTCTTCGCGTTCGTGGTGGTCCTGGCGCTGATCGGCGTCGTGGCTTGGCTGGTCCGCCGATTCGCCGGCAATCGGCTCGGCGCCAATCCCAACCGCAGCCGCATGCCGCGTCTGGCGGTGATCGATGCCGCCGCCGTGGATGGACGGCGGCGCCTTGTGCTGGTGCGGCGCGACAATATCGAACATCTGCTGATGATCGGCGGCCCAACCGACATCGTGGTCGAGCCCAATATCGTGCGCGCCATGCCAGGACGCGATCAATTGCCGCCGCGATCGGCCGTCGCGAGCCCCGAGATGCCGCCGCGCATCGCACCACTTCCCGAGCCCAATGGTTGGGCGGACACCGAAGGCCCGCGCGCCGCCGAGCCCCTTGAACATATCGAGCCGCAAATGCCCGAGCCGCGGCCGGCGCGGGCGTCTTTTGCCGAAGAAGCGCGTCGCGCGGCGCCAGAACGGCGGCCCGAGCGCGGCGATCCGCTGGCGGGCTTCGCGCCGGAACCAATGGGTGGCCGCCCTGACATTCGCCCCGAACCGGCGCCCCGCATGCCCACGCGCAGCGAACCCTTATTGCCACGCAGCCCGCGCGCCACCGAGGCTCCTAAACCGGTGGCGCGACCGGCCGAGCGCTCCGCGGCACCGCCGCCCCCGCCGGCCGCCGCCGCCGACCAAAATCTTGCAGAGATGGCGCAACGGCTTGAGGCCGCGCTTCGCCGTCCCGCAAGCGACACAATGGCGCCGCCCGTGGCACCGGAGCCGCCTTCCAGCCGCGCCGCGCCGCGCGCCGAGCCCGCGGTCGCCCCGCCGGTCCTCGCGCCATCCAGAAGCGGCTTTGAGAATCTGGAAGACGAGATGGCATCCCTGTTGGGCCGCCCGAAGAATCCTTCGTGAGGCCCGCCGCACGCCCGCGTAGAGTTTTATTCTTAAACATCCTGATCGCCGCGACATTGCTCGCGGCTCCTGCCTTCGCGCAGGACATCAGCATCAATCTCGGTCAGGGAAACGGCGGCGTCACTGAACGCGCGATCCAACTGATCGCGCTATTGACGGTGTTGTCGGTCGCCCCGTCGATCCTGATCATGATGACCTCGTTCACCCGCATCGTGGTCGTCCTGTCGCTATTGCGCACCGCGCTTGGCACCGCCACCGCGCCGCCGAATTCCGTCATCATCGCGCTGGCGATGTTTTTGACCGCGTTCGTGATGGGGCCGGTGTTGCAGAAATCCTACGACGACGGAATCAAACCTCTTGTCGCCAATCAGATCGGCGTCGAGGAGGCTTTGCAGCGCGCATCCGTGCCGCTGCGCGGCTTCATGCTGAAGAATGTGCGCGAGAAGGATGTGAAACTGTTCATGGACATGTCCGGCGAGCCGCTGCCGGCGGCGCCGGAAGAAGTGTCGCTGCGGATTCTGATTCCGGCCTTCATGATCTCCGAACTCAAACGCGCCTTTGAAATCGGTTTCCTGCTGTTCCTCCCCTTCCTGATCATCGACCTCGTCGTCGCGTCGGTCTTGATGTCGATGGGCATGTCGCTATTGCCACCGGTCGTGGTGTCGTTGCCCTTCAAACTGATCTTTTTCGTATTGGTT
>DATGJS010000141.1:0-24233 GCA_035295025.1 Bradyrhizobium sp. | reverse complement strand
GGTCACGTCGTTTGGGACACATATGAGCAGATCCTCGAGGCTTGCTGCTCTGCCTGGAACGCCTTCATCCAAGATAGCGAAAAGGTGAGCTCCGTGACTACAAGGTCTTGGGCAAAGGTCACTATTTAAGCCGGTTGGTATTACTTCGCCAGCGGATCGGGCCGGATCTGGATGTGGACGGCGCGTGGTTTCGACCCCTTGCCGCCCTCCATCATCCAGGGCACGCGATCGCCGCTGGTGCTCCAAAGTCCCCGCCCCTTCCATCCGGCATTGGGATCGTCGATGCGCGCATCCAATCCTTTGGCGAAAAAGCCAATGGGATAGGGAATGCGCAACATCACCATCTGACCGTCCTTAAAAGCGACAAAGCCGTCGTTGAGATTGGCGGTCGAAATCGGAACGTTCTCGCCAAGCCCCACCGCATTGTGCTGATCGACCCAGGTCCAGTAACTTGCCTCGGCACTGGTATTTTCAAAGCCCTCAAAACCCGGTCCCGGATATTTGTGGAAGGCAAAACCCTCCGGACAGTGATTGCCGGTGGCGTTTGGACCGTTCAGCGGGTTCTTGCATTTGCGGCGGTCGAAACTGATCAGGCTGCCGTTCGAACCCGAGCCCCACAACACGCCATTCTTGTCGATGTCTCCACCCCGCAGGCCAATGCCTTCTTTCGGAATGGCGTAAAATTCCGAGAGCTTGGTTTTCGGATCGAAGCGCAAAAAGCCCGGCGTGCCCGCGAACACGTTCATGGCGTACCATATCGAGCCATCGCTCGGGTGCGGCATGACCGCATAGGGACCTGAGCCTGCAATCCGCATATCCTTGTTCGGTTGGGCTGGCGCCCCGGGCTCGGTATAGTCGTCGAGCTTGCCGTTGCCGTTGGTATCGAGCACCCATGGCGCCCAACCTTGCGCTTTGGCGGCATCGCCGGTCTCGTCCCACACCCTTGTGTTGACCCAACCAGCGACCTGCCCGCTTCCGGAAAACCAAAGCGTGTTGTCGGCGTCGTAACCGAATTGCGGGTGATGCGTCCCAAAGCACGTGTCGATGAAGCTGTATTTCATGGTCTTGGGATCGAGCATCGAGACCTGCCGCGGTGAACGCTCGATCGGAAACACTTTTGCGGAAGGGTGATCGGAGCCTTTCTTGCAGAAATCGGGGTTTTCGATGCCGCGCACGGCAGCCGCGAACCACACCCGTCCCTTGCCGTCGAACATGCCGTTATGGTTGTTCGCCTTCTGGCTCCAGATCTTCTCATCCCCCCAATAGGCGGACGCGCCAATCGGCTTGAGCGTCGCGTTGGGATGCAAGGGAGGACCGAACGATTCCGGCGCATTGGGGTCGGCCACCGGCATTTTGAAAAACGTCACCGTGCTCGTCTTCGGATCGAGAATCGGCATGTTGTCCGACGAATATTCATTCGAGCCGTAGAGCGGGCCGTAAGCGTTCACGGTCGGGTTGCGGCGATCCGAGGAAATCAGATCGTGGACGAAGTGTTTTTCGGTGGCCCATTCCCATGACGAAATCACGACATTGCGCTCGATGCCGGAAGGTCGAGACGGCTTCGATTTAGGTAATTCGCCCTTAGCGATGCGATCGGTCCAGTCTCCGAAATATCGAAATGGCACGCTGCCGAGTTCGCCAGCCAGGCGATTGACCATCCATTCGCCGGTCTGGCCAGACGAGACGCGGCGCATCCAGGCTTCCTCGCCAGACTTGAAAGTGCCGAACGCCGCTGGGATCGTCCGCGTCGCCTCTTGACCAAGCTGATGGCAGCCGACGCAATCGACATTATTCATCCGTTGACGCCAGATGTCCTGGGTAATGCCGGCCGGAATATCGCTCGTGCCGCCAAAATCCTTTGCCGGCGGAATCTTGAGCAACGAAAACCAATAGATCGCGGGATAATAATGCGCGGCCGAGGCTTCATCGGGCGCGGCGACCGCCGTCAGATTGAGCAATTGCCCGGCCTTGGCGCGCCGCTTCGGGGAATCGACCAACCCGTAGCCGCGAACCCAGACCTCGAAATTCACGTTTTTCGGCACGTCCGGAACGACAAACCGGCCCTGCTCATCCGTCACCACAATTTTGGTAAATTTCGTCGGCAGCTCGGTGGTCTCCGCGATCACCCAAACGCCGGCCTCCGCACCCGAGACTCCACGGACCACGCCACCGATGTCGTCATTATCGATCGAAACCGCCGCCTGCTGCGCCAGTGCCGGCAAAAACATCGCAAGGCCGGTAACCGTTGCCGCCACGGCCAAAACGAAACGGATTGATCGCTGCATCACTCTGCTCCCGTGAATTCCCGGCCCTTCATGGCCCGTCCTTGGCGGCAAACCTAAAACGAACGCGCGGCCAACGCCAGTACCTCCGTTTAACGATCGAGCGCCTGCGAGCCGCCCGCGCGATGTTTCACGATCAACATGATGTTGCGAATATAGATGATGGTCGCCAAAGCCTGGCCGACGATAATGACTGGCTCACGCTTCACGATGCCGTAAACCAACGTCATCAATCCGCCACCCATCGAAAAAAGCCAAAATGCCATCGGTACCACGCTGCGTCCGGCGCGTTCGCTCGAAATCCATTGCACCAAAAAACGCGCGGTAAAAAACAATTGCGCGACCAGGCCAAAACCGAGCCAGAAATCGAATTTGGCGACAAATACATCGTAAAGATAATTGCCGAGATCCTGTCCGTACTGAATCAACATCATCGCACCTCGGTCACGACAGGCGTTGGCTTCTTGCGCCGGATCAGCCACCACACGCCGATGAGATCCATGATCCCGATCCACACCCGATCGAAGAAACCATAATTTGATACGCCCGAATGTCTCGGGCGGTCGATCACATCGACATAGGCGATGTCATATCCTTCGCGGCGTACCAGCGCCGGCAGGAAACGATGGAGACCGTCGAAATAAGGCATAGCGAGAAAAACCTCGCGTCGAAAAGCCTTCAGACCACATCCGGTGTCGCGGGTACCGTCATGGAGGATCGCACTGCGCACGGCATTGGCGATGCGTGATTGCAGCTTTTTAAATCCCGTATCCTTGCGCCCCACCCTTTGACCAGCGGCTAAGCCGACCCTCGCGCCGCCCGCTTCAATGGCCACGATCAAGTCCGGCAAAAATGCCGGATTGTTCTGGCCGTCACCATCGAGCGTGGCCACAATGGCCCCGCGCGCGGCGCGAACTCCGCTGCGCACCGCCGCCGATTGACCCGACGAAACAGTGTGGCGCAACCGACGCACATTCGCGCGTTCTTTCGCGGCAACCCGAAGCCGCTCCGCGGTCGCATCCGTCGAGCCATCATCGACGTAAATGATTTCATAGGCCCAGCGGCCATCGAGCGCCGCCGCGATCTCGGCGATCAGAGGCGCGATGTTGTCGGCCTCGTTGCGCACAGGCACGACGATGGAAACGGCCGTCTCGGTTGCGTCGGAAGAAGACAAAATCGGCACTCACCCGTTAAAATTGGCCGCCCGTTTCTTATGGGGCCGATGGCCCGGCGGCAACCCCTTTGAAAGGCCTTCCGGCGGATGGCGCGGTGATCCCTCGCGCGTCGATCGAAAATCCCAGGCCGCGCGCGGCAAACCAATATCTAACGAACATGGCACCGATCATCCCGATGGCACCGCCGGCCACCACGTCGCTTGGGTGATGCGCGAGCAGGACAAGACGGGTGAACGCAATGACGACGACATAGAAGATCATCATCCCTCGCAGACGCGGCCAGACCGCCGTCACCGCCATCCCCAACGCAAAGGCCGTGATCGCGTGCGCGGAGGGAAAACTCGCATGAGCTTCCGTTCCTGAGAACGGAGCAAAGTTGAAGACCTCAGCATGCCCCCCGACGAAGGGACGGCCGCGCCCGACCACCCATTTGACCAATTCGCCCGAAATGAGCGGCACCAACACCGAGCAAAACAGAAATTGAAAATGCCGCACAATTTCCAATAACCGCCAGCGCAAGGGATCTCGGATGGCCGCCGCTACCAGCGCGACCAGCAACGATATCCCGCCCGAGGCGATCAGCACGTAACTATCTTTGCCGAAATCGGTCAAAATACGGAAAGGCCAAAGGCTCGCCACGCCGCGTGGCGACATCAGCGAGATTTCCCAGGCATCGAACCAGACCATCAGCACGACGACGAGCACTCCGCCAATGGCTGCGACGAACAGCGAATGACGCGCACATCTGCGGGCGGCCTCACCGCGATGCGGATCGGACGGCGGACGCACCAATGGCGCCACGGACGTGAGCATTACGGCGTAAAGACTCAGAAAATAGCCGTTGGATTCAGCGGAGCCAGATGGCGCGGGCATCTCACTCCGTGCCTTCGGAGCGGAAGATCGCGATCGAAATCGCGCGGCCTTGCGAAATATTGTAGCCGTCGATGCGGCTTGCCACATCATAACGCAAGCCGATCGCTTCGGCGCGTTGGGCAAAGCTGCGTTCCGAGCGCTGCTCCACCAGCGCAAAACGGCAACTGCCATGGGCGAGGAAATCGGCAGCGCCCGATCCGTCCGTCAGGAGTGTCGAGGTTCCGGTCATGAAAACGAGGCTCGGTTCATGAAAGCCGGCGGCGGCCGCTTTCGGCCCGACGCACACCACGTTGCGAAGCGCCCGCGCGATTTCGGCGCTGGGAAACAGCGGCGCAAGTGCCGGCACCACGACGCCGTAAACCGCGAAGGCCAGAAACACCGCCGACACCACCGCATTCAGTAACGAGCGTTCGGCACGATTGTCGTCATAGAGCCACCACGCAAATAGCCCGAAGATCAAAGCCGCCGCCACGAAGGGCCACGCCAAGAACACCGGCTGGCGCGTCAAGCTCACCGCCCCCACGACGGCAACAAGCGATGTGAGGGCCGGAATGCCAAACCACCATGCCGCCCCGCTTTTCAACCATGAACGCGACAAGACGCGCCGCTCAAGCGCGCCCACGGTGAGAATCGCAATGGCAGGGTATAGCGGCAGCACGTAATGCGGCAGCTTCGTCAGCACCAATTCGAATACGATCCAGGAAGGTATCAGCCAAGCCAATAAGAATTGCGCACCCGGCTCCCGCCGCGCCCGCCAAACGGCGGGCGCGGCCATCGCGGCCAAGGGCGCGCCGGGCCAGAATGTCACCCAAAACAGCAATAGATAGAGGCCGGGCGGCGCGCCGTGCGATTCCTGGGCCGCCAATTTGTTCAGCATGTCGCCACCAACTGAATTGGTAAAGAATGCATCGCCCGCGCGCCAAAAGATCGCGACGAACCACGGCAATACCAGAACCAGAAGCCAGATCAGGCCCCATACCGGCCGCAGACGCCAAAGCCAGGCCGCCGAGCGGTCGAGAACGGCCAACGTTACGATCGTTAGGCCGACGAACATCAGGATCAGCGGGCCCTTGATAAGAACGCCGCCCGCAAGCGCCGTCCAAAAAATCGTGGGCCACGACCAGGGCGGACGAGAAATATCCTCGCCCCGCTGCCAGGATAGATACACCCGCGCCATCGCCCCCATCGCGGCCAGGACGGTGAGCAACAACATCGCGTCGGTCTTGGCAAGACGCGCCTCGCCGCCAAGCAAGACGCAACTGCAGATCATCAAAGCGGCCAGCGCGGCTCCCCGTCGCGTCACGAAGGCAAGCGCCGTCCAATAGGTCAAAAGCACCGCACCGATGGCGCCGATCAAGGATGGCACGCGATAAAGCCAGATACGGAGCTGGGCGCGCGGCAAGCCGAGCACCGAAGCGGTTTCAACGGCGGCCGCCTGAAGCCAATAGATGCCGACCGGCTTCTTGTAACGAACGTCATCCTGGAAGCGGATATCGACGAAATCGCCCCCTTCGACCATTTGCTTGGTCGCCTGGGCAAAGCGCGCTTCATCCCGATCAACAGGCGGAATATTGAAAAACCCGGGCAGGAACAGCAAAAGCCCGCAAAGAACCAAGAGCGCGACGACCCGGGCATGGCTGCCGGTTGCGAAATTCAGTACGTCAACGAGCAAACCACCCCGATCTCCGCGGTTTTTGGGCTCACGCGGCTGTCCAAATCGGGGGCGGGCATAGATCTCGCTCATCGGTTCCGAATACGATGAAACCGCAGCGCAAACAACACCGCAATTATGCCGGCCTTGTACGGCCGCCAGGGACGTCCTAAGAAAGTTGAAGGCTTAAAGGGCAGGCTTGCCCGCTCACACAACCATTAGAGGGTGCATACGAGATGGCAGCCGGTGAACAGGCCAACCGAAAACGGGTGCGGCGGTTTGCGATCGCGCTTATCGTACTGGCCCCTGCATTGTATTTTGCACCCTCGGTCACGCTGTTTTTCGTTGTCTGTGGCGCGCTCGACATCGGCCGGCATTTCAAGATCACGCCTGGGATGGCCGAGAAATATTTTCTCGGCAACGGTATTTTGACTTGGCTGCTGTCTCCCATCAACCTGCTTGCCGACATTCTGTCGGCGCGCAATCTCGGCATCTATCGGCTGGAAGACTTGCCGGCGGAACACCGCGCCGAAATAGAAGCTTGCGTTAAGGCATTCGTTGACAATGGCGAACTCATCAAAGCGCACGTCGCCGATGTCCTTGGCGACAAGAAGCGCGGCATGCTGGCTTTCAAATGGTACGCGAAGCAGCAGGACAACACGTTAAAAATTCCGGCCTTCGAGCGCGAGTATCGCTATATCAAGACCATCGCGGTGTCGGTCTTCAGGACTCAGGAAAAAACCTCGTGGCATTTCGGGCCGTTACGTTTGACGTTCCGGGTTCTCTTCAATCTCGATCCCGTAGACAGCGATCAAGTTTTCATCGGCGTCGATGACAAAACACATTTCTGGAACAAGCAGCCGCTGTTCATCTTCGACGACACGTTGTTTCATTGCTCGGTCAACGGCTCCGAGCAAGCGCGCTATTGCCTGTTTATGGACATCGTTCGCCCCAACCATTTGCGGCCGGCCTTCGAGGCGGCGATTGCCGGCGCGGCGCTGATCGCATCCTCGTTCAAGACAATGTTCTATAAGAACTGGTCTTTCATCCGCTGAACCACGGGAGATTCACTGTACGCGGATCGCGACGGTGTCGGTGGCGCCTTTGGCGTCGATCACCGTCAGCTTGGCAAAGCCTGGACCTGGCGAATCGATCAGCCGTTGCCGGCGGCCGTCGAGTTCCCCGACCGAAACGCCATTGACCAGCAGCGTGATCGGAAGCACGCCACCGGCGACCTTCACTGGAATCGCGGAAGCCGACGCCCCGTCCACACCGGCCGCGTCGATCCGGGAGCCATTCGGAGGAAATTGAATATGTGGCGCGCGCTCGCCATCGGTTCGCACCAATTCGCCCATCGGCCGATAGCGCCGCAGCGGCAACGGAAGTTTGGCATTGCTCGCCACCAAAGCGCCCTTGGGCGCTCTGGGCAAGGCGGCCGGCAATTTTCCGGTTCGGGCGAAGGCATCGAACAGGATCGGCGCGGCCGCGGTACGGCCGAGAATGCCGGGCGCCGGCGCGCCATCGGGACGGCCGACCCAGACGCCGATCGTCATCCGCCCATCAAAGCCGATCGACCACGCATCGCGGTAGCCATAGCTCGTGCCGGTTTTGAATGCGATCCGGTTGTGTACACCGTTTTCCGGCGGCGGCGTTCCAAGAAGAACATTGCCAACCTGCCACGCGGCAACCGGATCCAGCAATCGCAGCGGCTCCCGTGTCTGGTCCAGCCGGCTCTGGATTTCCCGCAACGGCATCGCATTGCCCAATCGGGCCAATCCGGCATAGAGTTGAACGAGGTCCTGCAACGTAATGCCCACACCGCCGAGTCCCATCGCCAAACTAGGCGCCTCGTCCTTGGGCAGTTCCAATCCGGCACCCGCCTGCCTCAGACGCGAAGAAAGCCGGCTTGCACCGACGCGATCGAGTAGCGCGACCGCCGGCACATTCAGCGACATTTGCAGCGCCTTGCGCACGGGCACCGTGCCCTGGAAAGTCATGTCGAAATTTTCCGGCGCATAGGAGCCGAAACGGATCGGCCTGTCGTCGATCAGACTTTCCGGATGGACAAAGCCATCTTCGAACGCCAGACCATAGATGAACGGTTTGAGCGTCGAGCCGGGCGAGCGCACGGCACGCGTCATATCGACCTGACCGGCACGGCTGTCATCGAAATAATCCGGCGAGCCGACGCGGGCGAGCACCTCGCCGCTGGCATTGTCGACCGCGAGAATGGCGACGGAAATAGTGGGACCCAACGCAATCGAACGGTCGCGCGCCAAATTTTCCAAGGCTTGTTGCAAGGTGGCATCGAGCGTCAACCCGATCACCGACGTATCTTTTACAGACGACATCGCATTATCCGCCGAATGCGGCGCCAGGATCGGCATCGGTTTGCGCAACCGTGGCACGGGCACGGCTTTGGCTGCGACCGCGTCCGCATCGGACACAACACCATCTTCGACCATCCGGTCGAGCACCCGGTCGCGGGCCGCGCGCGCGGCGTTCGGATAGCGATCGAGTCTGCGGTTTTCCGGCGATTGCGGCAAGGCCACGAGCAACGCGGCTTCCGCAAGCGACAAACGCTTTGGCTCCTTGCCGAAATAGGCGATCGAGGCGGCGCGAATGCCTTCGAGATTACCGCCGAACGGCGCCATCGTCAGATACAAATCAAGAATTTGCGGCTTGCTCATCTGCCGTTCGATCTCGATCGCGCGAGCGATCTGTCGAAGCTTGGCTGAGATGGAACGCTGCCGCCTGGGTTCAACCAAGCGGGCGAGCTGCATGGTGAGGGTGGAGCCGCCGGACACGATGTGACCACGGGTGACCAATTGAAATGCTGCGCGACCCAAAGCCAGGGGATCCACACCGGCATGGGTGTAAAAGCGGTGGTCCTCATAAGCCAACAGCAGCTTCAGATAGGTCGGATCGACATCCGTCGCGGCATGGACCGGCAAACGCCAGCGTCCATCGGCCATCGCATAGGCGCGCAACAATTTACCGTTGCGGTCTATGATCGTCGTCGAGACTTCTCGCGCGGCTGCCAGAGGCAATTTTCCAAGCGAGACGGCCCAGGCGGCGAAAACCACAATCAGAGCCAAACCGAGGACGACCGACACCATCGGTCCTGTTCGCCGCAGGCGGTGGAAGGAACCTGACGTGTCCGCTTGTTTCGCTTTCGCGCTCATTTGGCGGAACGCACCTCGACCGAGCCCGTGGCGGTACGGCCATAGCGGGATGGGTTGTACATGTCCTCGACATAGGCCTGCGGCAGGACATATTTGCCCGGAGAAACCGCGCGCACCACATAGGCGACCGTAAAGACAGGCTTATCGCTGGCGGCCCGATCGATGGCCGCCGTAAAACGATCATCGCGGAATTCCGTGTGTTCCGCGGCTTTGCCGTCCTCGATCCAATCGAGCGTACCGGTTTCGCCTGAAGAAACCAGATGCGGATTGTCGATTTCAAAGCCGGCCGGGAGATAATCCGCCACCATGATGTGACCGAATTCCGGTTTGGCTTCGGTGACCTTGAGCACCACGGCAAAGCGATCGTTCTGCTTGACCTTTGAGGTGTCCACCGGCTTGCCACTGAGCGTGAAATAGTGGCGCTCCACCATAAAGCCGTTGGCGACGGCCGGCTCCGGCGTGATCGGCGAACCGCCGACCGACACCACGGCCTGTATCGGCGCTTCACCTGTGTTGGTGATTTTGATCGGCTTGCCGGACAATTCGGCCGCCTTATAGCTCCGATATAACGCGGTCTTGATCGGCGCGCCATCGACCTCCATCGCCATGGTTTCGTGGGCAAGAGCCCGCGACGCCAGAACCAGCCAAGCGTTTTCCTGGGTCGAGGTATAAGGTGTCAGCCCGCGCGCGGTTTCGACCCGCGCCACCGCCTGCATCACGGTTGCCTGCGGCGCATTGCCCTCGCTTGCAAGCGAGACCAAAGCGGCCGCATCGCGCAGGGCGCTGCCATAATCGACCCTGCCGAACTCCAGGGCCGGCTTCGGCGCAAGACCATCGAGAGCAGCAGCATAGACCCGCTCGGCCCTCGCTTTATCGCCCACGAGCGCGAGTGCTGAGGCAAGTTGCGCTTTTGCAATCGGGGTTGCCAGTTGGTTCAACGCGGTATCGGCAAGATACCGCAGATCCCCGACCGGGGCGGCGCCGTTGCGGGCCAACACGTAAAGGCCGTAGGCAAGATTCCGGCCGCCGTCCTTTTCGGGCTCTTTGGCGTTGACGACCGAATTTCGAATCCGATCAAGCGCGCTACGAAACAACACGTCCGGCACCGCAAATCCCTTCTCCCGCGCCCGGCTCAGGAAATCCGTCACATAGGCATCGAGCCAAGCGTCATCGCCGCCGGCCGCCCACAGACCGAACGAACCGTTCGAGCCTTGCCGGGCCAACAAACGATCGATCGCGTCGCGGATGCGCTGATCGACCTCGGTGTCCATGGCCAGATGCGCCCCGGCGGCCAGATCGTTGACGTAAAGCAACGGCATCGCCCGGCTCGTGATCTGTTCCGAACAGCCATGAGGATAGCGGTCGAGCGCTTTGAGAACCGTCGCCGCATCGAGCGCGGTGGAAAGACCGGCGGAAATCGAGGCGCTGCCGGTGCCCTCGACCAGATCGGAGAACATATCGGCTGTCAGCGTCGAACTCTCGCCCTTCGCCAGGGTTCGAACCGAGCGGCGCGAAAGAACCTGCGTCGCAGGCTTGACGTCCAGCACATAATGGCGCGCCAATATCAGCCCGTTCGGCCCCTTGATGTCCACATCAATGCCAGCGGTGCCGGCGCCGCCCGCGTTCAACGCCACCGACATGGATGTGCGCTGCTTGGCGGCCAATTTCGCCGCCAAAACTGTATTGCCTCCGACCTTCACCGGCCCTGAAGTCTTGACGCTGATCGCGTAGTCGCCCGGCGCGCCCGCGACATTGTCGAGATCGAAACTCATCGTACCGCGATCGCCATTAAGCAGAAAACGCGGCAGCGTCGCCGTCAACACCACGGGATCGCGGATGGTGACATCGATCGTGGCGCGGCCGAGCTTGGTGGCGGTCCAGGCCACCGCCATCACCCGCGCGGTGCCGGCGAACTCAGGAATATCGAAGCTGATTTCAGCCGTACCATCGGCGGCAACCGTCACAATGCCCGAATAAAGCGCGAGCGGCTTCTGGGTCGGCGGGCTGCCTTGCAATTCGGCGCCGGCGCCATCGCCGCCTGTCTTGAGCTGACCACGAGTGCCCTGCATGCCGTCGATCAATTGACCGTAGAGATCGCGGATTTCCGCGCTCAGGCGGCGCTGGCCGAGATAATAATCGTCCGGTGCCGGCGGTTTGTAATTGGTGAGGTTGAGGATGCCGACATCGACGGCGGCAACCACGATCTTGGCGTCCTCGCCCGGATTGAGGCCGGTGAGTTTCACCGGCAGCCTCATGGTCGTATTCGGGCGCACCAAAGCCGGCGGTGACAGGTCAACGGCGATCGTGCGCGCCTTCTTGTCGATGCCGAACCATTTGAGCCCAATCGCGCGACCCGGCATGCGCAGCGCGGCCGCATCGGGCGGACGGCGCAACGTCGCAACCACATAGGCGCCGGTGCCCCAATCCCTACCGACGGGAATCTTGACCTGGGCGGTGCCTTCCTTGATCTCGCTCGTTTGCGTCGTCAACAGCCGGTCACCGAGCACGTTGATCGTGAGCTTGCCGGCCGAGCGGGCGTTGACCGAGACCGTTATCGTTTCGCCGGATTGATATTGCGGTTTGTCGATCGAGGTCTCCAACAAATCCGGCGTGTCGGCACTGCCGTCGGAAAACCAGCCGACATCGAATTGCACCGAGGTCAGTGGGTCATCGGACTCGGCCGATTTCACGTCGAGACGATAACGGCCTGGCTGCGGCATCAGCGTGATGCGCGCCGGACGCTCAGCCGCGACCTTCAGATCGCCATCGGCGACGCGCTTGGTCGATTTGACCGGTTCGAACTCCCAGGACGAATTCTGCCGGTACCATTGATAACGGGACTCGATCTTGAGGAGTTCGTAGCGCAATCCGTCCCGCGCCAGGGATTTGCCTTCGGCCGAGACAAAGACCACGTCGAATGCCGCCTTATCGCCCTCGGCGACGTTTTTGTCGTTGAATAACGGTTTGACGCCGATCATCGCGCCCAATGGGGCAACCGGGAGCACGAGCTTGCGCTCCACCGCGCGGCCACCGGCTTCCGCCATACGGATGAAGATTTGCGCTTCCTGCGGCCGTGTCGATGCCGGCGGCTTTGCCAGGCTGACCGGGAAGGTCGCCACGCCATTGGCGTCAGATTCGGGCAGATTCTCGATCGGTGTGCGCTCATTGCTGGCGTTTTCCTCGTCCGCCACGCCGAACTGATAGCCGGCAAAGCCGGGCCGCTCGGCGGCCGACGACACCAGCATGTCCCCTTCCAATTGGAGAGCGGACGCGGGAGCGCCGTAAAGAAAATGACCGGCCACCTTAAGCTCAGCGGGAGCATCGGCCTTGATCTGCTTCTCTTTACTTGTGAGTTCGAATTCGATCCGCTCGGGGATATAATCCTCGACCATGAAGGTCGTCTCGCCGACTGAAATCCCTTTCGGATCGGTGAAGGCCCGCACCCGCCACGTCCCGGTCGGGACGGCCGAGTTGAGTGGAATCGCAAATGTCCGGCCGCCTGCGCCTTGATCGGCTAACACCGCGCGGCGGAATTCAACCCCGTCCGGCCGCTCGATCACCAATGTCAGCGGCCCGCCCGTCACGGCATTACCCAAGCCGTCACGCAGAAGCGCCGTAAGGTAGACCGTCTCATTGGAACGGTAGACGCCGCGCTCGGTATAAACAAAGGCGTCCGCGCCCGCCGGCACGGCCCGCCCCGAAACGCCACGATCGGAAAGATCGAACGCATTCGTTTTCAGGCTGAGGAAAGCATAGTCTGCCTTGTCGGCAGTCACCGTCAGCATGGCCGGCGAAAGACCGCCCTCGCCGCGCGCAAGGCCCGCCTCAAACAGCACATGACCGGAATCATCGGTCCTGCGGGTAGCGAGGATTTCATTGTTGCGCGCCACCAGCCGAATCTCGGCCTTGGCCACCGCCTCGGTGGAGGCCAGCGAATTCACAAATACATGAATGCCGTCTTTGCCCGAAAAAGCCGTCAGTCCCAAATCGGACACGATGAACCATTGCGTGGCCAACGCCGCGTCATCCTCGCTGCCGACGCCCTTGGCGGCCGCGGTCATGACGTAGATACCGGGCTGCAAGCTGCCAAGCGCCTCATCGACCGGAAAAGCCGTCGTGACATCCTGATTGAGGGTCATGGCGGTTGCGAGCTCACCGGCCCAAACCTTGACCCCACGCTCGTCACCGAGGCTCAACAACTCATACGAACTTAAGGTGCGTTGAAAATCGCCATCGACGACGGCGCTGATCAGATTGCGGTCGCCGATCCGAAACACATTGACGGACACCGAGGACGTATTGACGCTGACCAGCGGAATGCCGCGCTGACCGGTGCGTGGCAGCACGTAAGCGCGCCCGGTGAAGCGGACAAACGGTTTGCGATCGCGCATATAGATGTTGAACTCCGCCGATTTCGGCAGGTTTTCCTTGACGATCGAGGGCAGGCCGGCGCGCAAATTGATGTTGTAGCGTTCGCCATGCTTGAGGCCATCGACGCAAAGCTGGCTTCCTTCCGCGCTCAATGCCGGCTTGTCGTTGCCTGTGACGGTCACAAACGGCGCAAAATCGGTACGCTTGGCCAGATCCTCAGAGAACTGGAAACAAGCGCGCGGCGATGCAGAATCGGAATCGGCGGTGTAGTCGAGCAGGCGAAAACCATGCTCGTCGCGCATTTTCTCGTATTGACCGCGCAGCTCGGCGACCTCACGCAGGTCGAGCGAAAGTCTCAAGGCGTCAAGCGCGGGCCGCCACAATTTGCGCTCCGACATTGCCCGGCCAAGCAGCGCCAGCGCCTCCGCCTCGTCGTCGGCGTTGGCGTTGGCCGCACGCTGATAGGCGATATAAGCGGCGGTCGCGGCGCGCTCATTTAGGAAAGTTTGCTCCCTCGAATTGGCCGGCCGCACCTCGAAAATGGCCCGCACAAGCCGCCGCCAATTTCCGCTGTCATTAGGCGCGGTGGCGACGATTTGCCCGAGAATCTGTAAAGCCGTCCCGTAATCGCCACGCTTGAGGGCCGCATCCGCATCGGCTTTGAGCACCGTGCCATTTTTGGTAACGGCGCCGGCTTCGCTCTTGATCTTAGCCTCAAGCCTGATTGCCGAATCAGCCAAATCATTGCGCTTGAATGGCTTATCCGCCGCGCTCGCCGAAACCAGGCCAAGCGACAGCGCCACGCAAAGAACCGTTGTCCGAATCAAACCGGTCATGATGAAGCTCCCGAGGCGGCGAAAGGGCCGCTGATGGATGATGGATGAGAAAGGCCTTAAAAGGCGACAGCCTGATGGCGGCGCAACAAGGATGCAAAGAAGTCGCATGCAACATTTGCCGAAAGCCCCAAACCCTCGTAACCCCGCCGCCATAGGCGCGGAAAGGAGGGCCGGCCGAAATTAATCTTCAGCCGCCTAACCCTTAGTCGCTAAAGTTGGGAAATCGGTTCGGTGGGATTTGGGCCCAAATTGCGGATTTTTCATCTTGGCGGTGATATAGTTGGTCTTAAGCGGTCCCATAGCTCAACTGGATAGAGTAACGGATTTCTACTCCGTGGGTTGCAGGTTCGAATCCTGCTGGGATCGCCAGCCTCACGCCTGTCCGGCCCGAACGGACAAATCCGGGGAGGTTAGCGGGACTGCCCCCGGTGTCGCCGCAAGTGGCGCTTTTTGACCTCAACGCGCTGTTGGGCGCTGCGCGTCTCATGACTTCCCCTCTCCGGTCGCACCTCGGATTCATGTCCTATCCACCGTCCGCTTTTAAACGCGAGATCGAGCTCCATCACGTCCTGGGCCGGTGCCATTGGTGCCGACGCGAACCAAAGCGAAGCGGCGATAACCGGCAGGGTCGCATTGAGGCGCACATAAGAGGAGGTCATTGGTGATCATCCCTTTTGAGATCGAAAAGCCCAGCCAGCCGTTTGATGGGGGGACGATTCGGCACGCGCGTTTGTTACAGGGCGTTCAACAATATTCTGGAAGTGCGTCACCACGCCGCGCTAGTGCCGCCTATTTGAAGTTCCTGCACCACAAGCGGCGAATTCGCTCCAGGAACTTCAAATAGAAAAGCGGCACTTGCGCAAATCGGCGCGGATGGTCTCCCATAACGAAACAGGCCCGCCTTTGGGGGCGGGCCTGTCAAGAAATGCTTGGACGAAGATTACTTCTTCATCTCGTCTTTCTTCATCGAATCCTTGGACATGGAATCCTTGGACATGCTGTCCTTCTTCATCATGCCATCGTCCTTCTTCATGGAGTCCTTCGACATGCTGTCCTTCTTCATGCCGTCGTCCTTCTTCATGTCGTCCGCGGCGAAGGCGGGGGCCAGCGCCAGGCTGAGCGAGAGGGCTGCAGCCGAAATTCCAAGCGCGATACGGGTGCTGATGGTCATCGATGTGATTCCTTTTAATTTATAAACCGGTTTAGTGACGGCGAGAGCCGCCGTAGGTAGGGACGATCCCCGAGATACCTTTGTTACCGTCCCTTGAAAAAAGTTTTATCCGATAACGGACCTACGACAAAGAGAGCGCGCTAGGGGAAATGACAAAAAGAGAATTATTAGTCGCCGCCCAACAATTTTGCCACAGTTTGCAGCGCAACAATACGGACCCGTTCTTCCCAGAGCCTGATGGACAGCTAAAATCGGGGAAGGATGGGTTAAGATGCCTTAAAAGCCTTGCTCTAAATGATCTAAAATCGCCCAGGGAGGGTTTACATGTTTTCGCGTCGCCACATCCTTGCCTCAACGCTTGCCGCGCCCGCCATTCTGCGTTTCGGGATCGGCACGGCCCAAGCCGCCACCACTTTAAAAATCTCGCATCAGTTTCCGGGCGGCTCCATTGAGAGTGGCGATTTTCGCGACCGGCTGTGCCGCGTCTTTGCCGCCGAACTGACCAAACGTACCGGCGGCGAGATGACGGCCGAAATCTATCCGAACTCGTCCCTGATCAAGACCAACGCGCAATTTTCCGCCATGCGCAAGGGCGCGCTCGATCTCAGCCTTTACCCCCTGCCCTATGCCGGCGGCGAATTGCCCGAAACCAATATCGCCCTGATGCCGGGCCTGGTTTCGACTTACGATCAGGGCATGAGCTGGAAAAAGAATGCCGTCGGCAAGACACTTGCCGACTTCCTCGCCGATAAGGGCATCGTCATCTTGAGCTGGATCTGGCAGGCCGGCGGCGTTGCCAGCCGTTCGCGGCCGATCGTGGCGCCCGAAGACGCCAAGGGGCTGAAGGTTCGGGGCGGTTCGCGGGAAATGGACATGGTGCTTCAAACGGCGGGGGCGGCCGTATTGTCGGTGCCGTCAAACGAGCTTTACGCTGCGATGCAAACCGGGGCTTGCGACGCCGGCATCACGTCTTCCACCAGCCTGATTTCGTTCCGGCTCGAAGAAATTTCAAAATCGCTGACATCGGGTGCGACGGCTTCCTATTGGTTCATGCTCGAACCGCTTTTGATGTCGAAATCGATCTTCGACGGTCTGCCGAAGAATCACCAGGACACGCTCCTTGCCCTCGGCGCCGAGATGGAAGCCCTCGGGCGCAAAGGCGCCCAGGAAGACGATTCGGAAGTTGCGAAAGTCTATGCCAAGGCCGGCGCCAAGGTCAGTGAGCTCGATGTCGCGACCGTCGGCAAATGGCGCGATATCGCCCGCGACACCGCGTGGAAGGATTACGGCGCCAAGACCGCCATGGCCGCGAAATTGTTGAAGCTTGCTTCCGACATCTCGGCATGATGCACGGTCCGCTTCCGGATCGTCATCCGATCACCGCCGCGACAGGTTCTTCGCCCGTCGCGGCGATCGAGCGCGCACTCAATTGGTGCAACCATGTCATTGTCGTCTTTGCGGCGCTGGCATTGATCGCCGCCTGCGCCATCCTCAGCTACAGCGTGCTCGGTCGCGCGCTGTTCCAAAGTCCGAATTATTGGCAGGACGAAGCGGCGGTGTTTCTTCTGGTCGGCGCGACCTTCATGACGTCGGCCTATGTCCAGCAACAGCGCGGACATATCGGCATCGAAGCCTTTGTCGGCCTGCTGTCTCCGCGCGCCAATCGTATCAGACTGTGGCTGGTCGATGCCGCAAGTTTTCTGTTTTGTGCTTTTTTCGCCTGGAAAGCGTGGACGCTGACGCATGAGGCCTGGACTGACGGTCAGGTTTCAAACTCGATGTGGTCGCCGCCGCTCGCCATTCCCTATGTTTTGATGGCGCTCGGCATGACGCTGTTATGCGCCCAAATCCTATTGCAGATGATCGCTCCGATCAGCGGAGCGATGCGCCGATGACGGTTTTCGGAATTGGCCTCAGTTACGGCGCCGCGACGCTGTTTGCGATGTTTTCGGGCATGCCGATCGCGTTTGCGCTTGGCGCGGTCGCGGTTGTGTTCATGGGCATTTACATGCCCGCGGCCTCGCTCGATACCGTCACCCAAAACGTCTATGAGGAAATGGCCTCGATCACGCTTCTGTCGATCCCGCTCTTCATTCTCAAGGGCGCAGCGATCGGCAAATCCCGCGCCGGTCAAGACCTCTACTCGGCGCTTCATGCCTGGCTGCATCGCGTCCCGGGCGGCCTTGGCGTTGCCAACGTCTTTGCCTGCGCGCTGTTTGCGGCAATGGCGGGATCCTCGCCCGCCACCTGTTCGGCGATCGGCTCAGCCGGCATTCCCGAAATGCGCAAGCGCGGCTATTCGGGCGGCTTTGCCGCCGGGATCATCGCCGCCGGCGGCACGCTCGGCATCCTCTTGCCGCCCTCGATCACCATGATCCTGTTTGCGGTCGCCGCGGAAAAATCTCTTGGACGGCTGTTTCTCGCCGGCATCGGGCCAGGCCTGTTATTGGTCTCGCTGTTCGGCGCCTATGCCGTGTTCCGGTTTCGCAAGGAATATGCGGTCGCAAGTGCCGTCTACCAAAAAACCGGCACCACCTCGGCAATCCTCACCCGCGACGAGTTCACCATGGGCGAGCGCTTCAGCGCGCTGCCGAGGGTATTACCGTTCGTATTGCTGCTGACCGGCGTGATGATCGCGCTTTATGGAGGCTACGCCACCCCTTCCGAAACGGCAGGCCTTGGCGGCCTCCTGGCCCTGCTGTTGATCGCGCTGATCTATAGCGTGTGGCGGCCTTCCGATCTCGCGCCGATCCTGAAATCGACGATCCGGGAATCGACCATGCTGATGATGATCATCGGCATGTCGCTGCTCTATTCCTATGTGATGAGCTATCTTCACATCTCGCAATCGGCCGCCGAAGCAATTGTCGCGATGCATTTGCCGCGTTGGGAATTGCTGGCCGCGATTTTGGTGATGGTCGTGGTGCTTGGCTTTTTCCTGCCGCCGGTGTCGATCATTCTGATGACGGCGCCGATCATTCTGCCGCCGCTGCGGGCCGCCCATTTCGACATCATCTGGTTCGGCATCGTCATGACCATCGTGATGGAGATGGGCCTCATTCACCCGCCGGTCGGCTTGAACATCTTTGTCATCCGCAACGTCGCCCCCGATATTCCCCTGCGCGAGGTGATCTTCGGCACATTGCCCTTCGTGCTGTTGATGATGCTGGCGGTGCTGGTGTTGTGTTTCGTGCCGGAGGTTTCAACCTCACTGCCGGATCTTGTGATGGGAATAGACGGTAGCAGGTGAACGAATAATTTTCTCTATTCGCTATTCCCTATTCGCCATTCCCTTCTTCGCATTCAGCGCGGCCGCGACCCGGCTCACCGGAGGGCGGCCGATCAGCTTGCTGATCTCGTTGGTGGCCGCGACCAGCTTCCCCATATCGACGCCAGTGGCGATCCCCATGCCCTCCAGCATGTAGACCACATCCTCGGTCGCGACATTGCCGGTCGCACCCGGCGCGTAGGGGCAGCCGCCAAGACCGCCCGCGGCCGAATCGATCACGCGCGCGCCCTCTTCCATTCCGGCATAGAGATTGGCGAGCGCCTGCCCATAGGTATCGTGAAAATGCATCGCCAGATGGGCCATCGGAACATGACCGGCGGCCGCGCGCAACAACTCGCGCGCTTTCCGCGGCGTCCCGACGCCGATCGTGTCGCCGAGCGAAATTTCGTAGCAACCCAAATCCCAGAGGATTTTGGCAACATCGACCACCGCTTGCGGCTTGATCGCGCCGTCATAAGGGCAACCGAGAACGCAGGAGATGTAGCCGCGAACCCTGATGCCATCCGCCCGGGCGCGGGCGATCACCGGCTTGAAACGTTCGATCGCTTCGGCGACCGAGCAATTGATATTGGCGCGCGAAAATCCTTCGGAAGCCGACCCGAACACCGCAATCACCTTGGCGCCGGCCGCGCGCGCGGCCTCGTAGCCCTTTTCGTTCGGCACCAACACATGAAATTCGCCGCCAGCGTGACCGCTGACGCGTCGCAGCACCTCGTCCGAATCCACCATTTGAGGAATGGCTTTCGGTGAAACGAAGGCACCGACCTCGACCCTATGCAGCCCGGCGCCAACCAGCGCCTTGATAAACGCCACGCGCGCCTCAACGCTAACGAGCGTCTTTTCGTTTTGAAGGCCATCACGCGGACCGACTTCGACGATGCGTACCTGCTCGCTCATGACACCCTACCCGGCCGGATCGATCTCGGCCAATTCGACCCCTTCGCCGACGATATCGCCGACTTTGCATTTGATGGCCTTGAGCACACCGGCGAACGGTGCCCGCAGCGTCTGCTCCATCTTCATGACTTCCAGAGTAAGGATCGGCGCTCCCTTTGTGAGCGTCGCGCCGATTTCCGCCAACACCGCGACGACGGTCCCCGGAAGCGGCGCGACAATCTTGTCTTCGCCAGCCTGTTCCTCGTCATCTCCGCCAAACGGATCGACCCAATGCAGTTCGAACCGGTCGTGGCGAGTCCGCACATAGAGTTCACGACCCTCCACGATCGCCGTGACGCGCGATTTGATCTCATCCAGCGTCAGCTCGATACCGCCATTGCCATCGGCCACGGCACTAAAACCGATTTCACGGTCGCCGACGACCAGCACCGCGGGACCCTTGCCGTAGCGCAAACCGATCTTTTGTTCGCCACCGTGAGCGTCCCGGAACGTGAACATCCGTTGCCGCTGTCCCACCGGCATCCATCCAGCGCTTCGCCATGGCGAATGCGCATCGGCCCGCGCCGCTTTTTCCTCCTGGTGAAGGATCGCAGCCACGGCCGTGCCAAATTCAAGATCGCGCGGCGACTTTGGACCGGGGGTCAAACCTTTCAATTCGCGCTCGATAAAGCCGGTATCGATCACATTGGCCCGCACGCTGGCATGACCGAGCAACGCCGACAGAAACGGAATGTTGGTGACGACGCCACGAACATCCGATTCATCCAACGCGTGGCCAAGCCGATCGATCGCGGCATCGCGTGTCGGCGCCCAGGCAATCAATTTGGCGAGCATCGCATCATAGTGCGGCGAAACCACATCGCCTTCACGATATCCGGCATCGACCCGCACACCCGCCGACGATCCCGGCATGTTCCAGCTACGAATCCTACCCACCGAAGGCATGAAGTTTTGGTCGGGATTTTCGGCATAAATCCGCGCCTCGATGGCGTGACCGTTCAGCGTGATCTGATCTTGCGTCAAGGGAAGTGGCTCGCCCGCCGCCACCCGCAACTGCCATTCGACGAGGTCGAGCCCCGTGATCAGCTCGGTCACGGGGTGCTCGACCTGAAGCCGCGTGTTCATTTCGATGAAGAACACATCCTGACCATTGGAGACGAATTCGATGGTGCCTGCACCTACATAGTTGACGGCGCCGGCCGCCTTGCGCGCCGCGGCACAAACCGCGTTTCGCTGGGCAGCATTGAGCGTCGGTGACGGCGCTTCTTCGATCACCTTCTGATGGCGGCGTTGCAACGTGCACTCGCGCTCGAACAGCGAGAGCAGATGGCCGTGGCTATCGCCGATGATCTGGACCTCGATATGCCTCGGGTTCTCGACGAATTTTTCGATCAACACCCGGTCGTCGCCGAATGCCGCCTTGGCCTCCCGCTTGGCGCTCTCAACGGACGCCAAAAGCTCGTTTGCCGCGCGCACGATGCGCATGCCGCGGCCGCCACCGCCGGCAGATGCCTTTACCAGCACGGGAAAGCCGATCTTGCCGGCGGCGGCCGCAAGCGTCGCGTCGTCCTGGGCCTCGCCGTGATAACCCGGCACCAGCGGAACGCCGGCCTGCTCCATCAACAATTTGGAGCCCGACTTTGAGCCCATCAACCGAATCATCGCGGCCGTCGGGCCGACGAAAATCAGGCCAGCATCGAAGCAGGCTTGGGCGAAGTCCGCACTCTCGGACAAAAATCCATAACCGGGATGCACAGCCTCGGCACCGCTCTGGCGCGCCGCCCCGATGACCCGTTCGATGTTGAGGTAGCTATCGCGTGCGCGTGAAGGCCCAAGCAGAACCGCCTCGTCGGCGATTGCCACATGCAGGGCGTTCCGATCGGCCTCGGAATAGACGGCAACCGTGCGCAGACCCATCGCCTTGGCCGTGCGGATAACGCGCACGGCGATCTCGCCGCGGTTGGCGACCAAGAGCGTGCGAAATCGCCTGTAATGCCCGCCTGCGCTCATCGTCACATCCTGAACAGGCCGAAACGGGTCGGCTCGATCGGTGCGTTCGCGGCCGCCGAAAGGCCGAGGCCGAGCACCAGCCGCGTGTCGGCGGGATCGATCACCCCATCGTCCCAGAGTCTTGCGGTCGCGTAATAGGGACTGCCCTGCTTCTCATATTGCGCACGGATCGGCGCCTGGAATTTTTCTTCTTCCTCTACCGACCAGGCCTCACCCTTGGCCTCGATGTTGTCGCGCCGCACTTGGCTCAACACCATCGCTGCCTGTTCCCCGCCCATCACCGAAATCCGGGCGTTTGGCCACATCCAAAGGAAGCGCGGGCTATAGGCACGCCCGCACATGCCGTAATTGCCAGCCCCGTAAGAGCCGCCGATCACGACGGTAAATTTCGGCACATTGGCGGTCGCGACCGCTGTCACCAGCTTGGCGCCGTCGCGCGCGATGCCGCCGGCCTCGTATTTTCGGCCGACCATAAATCCGGTGATATTTTGCAGAAACACGAGCGGAATGTCGCGCTGGCAACACAGCTCGATGAAATGCGCGCCTTTAAGCGAACTTTCGCTGAACAAGATGCCGTTATTGGCAACGATGCCGACCGGGTATCCCCAAATATGTGCGAAGCCGCACACCAGCGTCTGGCCGTACAGCTTCTTGAATTCGTCGAATTCGGAACCATCGACCAACCGCGCAATGATATCGCGCACGTCGAACGGCTTGCGGCCGTCGGCACTGACCACGCCATAGATTTCCTCGCCCGCATAAAGCGGCTCGCGAGGCTCGCGCATATTCAACTGGGCACGCGTCGGCTGTTTCAGCGTGGCCACGATCCGCCGCGCAATTCCGACCGCGTGAGAATCGTTTTGCGCATAATGATCGGTGACGCCGGATTGCCGCGAATGCACATCGGCCCCACCCAATTCTTCGGCCGTGACCACCTCGCCGGTCGCGGCTTTCACCAGCGGCGGTCCCCCGAGAAAGATCGTACCCTGATTGCGCACAATGATGCTCTCGTCCGACATCGCCGGCACATAGGCGCCGCCCGCCGTACAAGAACCCATCACGATTGCAATTTGTGGAATACCGAGCGCCGACATTTGCGCCTGGTTGTAGAAGATGCGGCCGAAATGCCGTTCATCGGGGAAAATTTCGTCTTGCTGGGGCAGAAAAGCCCCGCCCGAATCGACCATATAAACGCAAGGAAGCCTGTTTTGACGCGCGACATCTTGCGCGCGCAAATGCTTCTTCACGGTCAACGGATAATAGGTGCCGCCCTTGATGGTCGCATCATTGGCCACAACCACGCATTCGCGTCCCGAAATCTTTCCCACCCCCGTGACGATGCTCGCCGAGTGCACATCGCCGCCATAGAGATCGTAAGCCGCAAGCGGCGAAAGTTCGAGAAAGGCGGTGCCGGGATCGATCAGAAGATCGACGCGTTCGCGCGCCAGCATCTTGCCGCGCGCGCTATGGCGCTGACGCGCCGCTTCACCCCCGCCGCCCGCCACCTGATCGAGTTTTGCGCGGAGGTCATCGACAAGCGTCCGCATCGTCGCTGCGTTATGAGCGAACTCGGATGAGGTAGGATCAATAGTCGATTGGAGCGGCATGGCCTTCAGCAATCTTGTGATGCGCTGGAATTGGTGCGAGGCGTGGCCACATCATGGTGTCATCGCACGATCAGCTTAGGCAACCGGCAAAAGTTTAGGCAACCAGACTCAGGAAAAAAACCTTCAATATTAGCTCCTTAGTCTCAGTTTTTGATGTGATTTCTCGTCGAATAATCACGCAACCACACCCTGGACTTCAGATTAGTGAGTCCAGGGTTCCCCGCGGCGGAAGGCAAAATTGTCGGCGTAAGCCGCCTGCCGGCGTGCGGGTTCTTTCGGTTCGAGCAGTTGATAGGCGATCCCTTCGCGTTCGCAATAGGCTATTGCCTCTTCTTTACTGTCGAAGCGAAGGGTGACCTGTTGCCTCATATCGCTCGAGCTGGTCCAACCCATCAGCGGTTCAACAATGCGGGGTTTCTCGGGCTCATAGTCAAGCTGCCACTCCCCGGTCTTGGCCTTGCCGGATTGCATCGCGTTTTTGGCCGGCTTAAAGATGCGAGCGGTCATGAGCGGTAAAATCCCTTTCGAGACAAGAGACATGCGGAGGACATCCGCGGAAAACGGTATAGAACATCGATCCACACGCACAGCGATTCGCTAAGTTTGGACGCCGGATGTTTGAGAATGGTATATTCATTCTCTAGCCCGGTGACAATCTG
Source organism: Bradyrhizobium sp. (assembly GCA_035295025.1). Lineage (GTDB taxonomy): Bacteria > Pseudomonadota > Alphaproteobacteria > Rhizobiales > Xanthobacteraceae > Bradyrhizobium. Next base: position 227 of record DATGJS010000141.1, on the reverse strand, counting down.
GCCGGACCGCAACCCGGCGTCTCGCCCGCCGTGCGCTCCTCGACGGACGCTTAACTTCGACAACGGCCCACCATGAAAATCAACGCCACCCTGCCGGACAAAGGACGCGACCTTCGGCTCGATCTGTTCCGCGGAATCGCCAACTGGGCGATTTTTCTGGATCACATCCCCGACAACATCGTGAATTGGATCACCACCAGGAACTACGGGTTCAGCGACGCCGCCGA
>DATGJS010000140.1:0-2127 GCA_035295025.1 Bradyrhizobium sp. | reverse complement strand
TACCAATAGGCGTTCTTAGTGTGGCCGTAGACGAGCACGCCGAGTTCGTCGATGCCGTCTTCGATCTCGTTCTCGTCCAGAATGTGCCATTTCGGCTGCATCCGTCCCGTCGCGCCGAACATCTCGTGCAGCGAGAGCACGGCGTCATTGGCCGGGTGATAGGCGTAGTGACAGGTCGGGCGGTAAATCACCTTTTCCCCGTCGCGCACAGTGAAATAATCGGCGATCGAGATCGACTCGTTGTGCGTGACCAGGAAGCCATATTGCGCGCCCGGCGTCGGACACCAGGAACGCACGCGGGTATTGGCGCCGGGCTGCAACAGATAGATCGCCGCCCCACAGCCGTCCGCGTGGGTGTGGCCATTATCGGGCATCCATCTTTCATGGATGCCCCAGCCGAGCTCGGCCGGCTGCATGCCCTCCGAGACGAAGCCCTCCACCGACCACGTATTGACGAACACATTCGCAGGCTTCGGCTTCTTGGAGCGCTGGGTGTCGCGCTCGGCGATATGGATACCTTTGACGCCGAGCTTATGCGCCAGTTGGCCCCAACCCTCGCGGCTTTTCGGCTCGTTGAAGGCCGTATGGGTGTCGCGGGCGATGTCGAGCAGCGCCTGTTTGACGAACCAGGACACCATGCCGGGATTGGCGCCGCAGGTGGAGACCGCGGTCGGCCCGCCCGGGCTTTTGTGCTTGGCGGCGAGCAGCGTCTCGCGCAGCGCGTAGTTCGAGCGCTTCTCCGAGCCGATATTCTTATCGAAGTAGAAGCCAAGCCACGGCTCGACCACGGTGTCGATATAGAGCGCGCCGATCTCCCGGCACAGCGTCATGAGATCGACCGAGGAGGTATCGACCGAGAGGTTGACGCAAAAACCTTGCCCGCCGCCGGCGGTCAAGAGCGGCACCAACAGCTCGCGATAATTGTCGCGGGTGATGCCCTGCTGGATGAAGCGCACGCCGTGCTTTTTGGCAAGCTCGCCATCTTCATGCGGATCGATGATCACGAAACGCGATTTGTCGTAATCGAAATGCCGCTCGATCAAAGGCAAGGTGCCTTTGCCGATTGAACCAAACCCGATCATGACAATGGGGCCTGAAATCTTCGCGTGGATAAGCGAGGCGGGGCTCATGGAATGGTCTCTCCGGGAAACGAACAAATAAGGGGGTTTAAGCAGTGCGCCGCTTGGCGGTCACTTCGATCTCGACCTTCATCTCAGGTTTCAACAGGCCCGCGACGACCAGCATCGTGGCGGCCGGGCGAATCTCGCCGAGGATTTCGCCGCAGACCGCAAAATGCGCATCCGCATCGTTGACCTCGGTGAGATAGTAGGTCGCGCGGACGATATCGGCCATCGTAAAGCCGGCTTCGGTCAAGGCCGCCTCGATGGTCAGAAAGCAGTTGCGGGTTTGGCTTGCGACATCGGCCGGCATGGTCATGGTCGCGTAATCATAGCCGGTGGTGCCGGCGACGAAGGCGAAATCTCCCTCGATCACGGCGCGGCTATAGCCGGCGGTCTTCTCAAAAGGCGAGCCGGTCGAGATCAAACGGCGGGGCATGTCGTGGTCTTCGTTTTCTCTGATTTCAGGGGCTTATATCAGGGCAAACGCCATGTCACGTCGCATGCGAGGAGGAAGCCCCGGCGCGGATCAGCGCCGGGTTTTTTCCGCAAGCGGGAAGAGCCGAAAAAGGCTTTGAGATCAGATATGGTAGGTTTTGAGCGGCGGGATGCCGTTAAAGGCCACCGACGAATAGGTCGAGGTATAGGCCCCGGTCCCCTCGATCAGCACCTTGTCGCCGATCTCAAGCGTTACCGGCAGCATATAGGGGAGCTTCTCGTAAAGGACGTCGGCGGAATCGCAGGTGGGGCCCGCGAGCACGCAGGGCGTCATCTCCGCCCCGTCATGAGGGGTGCGGATCGCGTAACGGATCGATTCGTCCATGGTCTCGGCGAGGCCGCCGAACTTGCCGATATCCAAATAGACCCAGCGGACTTCATCCTCGTCGCTCTTGCGGGAGATCAGGACGACCTCGGATTCGATGATGCCGGCATTACCGACCATGCCGCGTCCCGGCTCGATAATGGTCTCCGGGATCTGGTTGCCGAAATGCTTGCGCAGCGAACGAAA
>DATGJS010000139.1:0-5132 GCA_035295025.1 Bradyrhizobium sp. | reverse complement strand
GAACCCTCAGAAGACGATCTTGCAGGTCATTCACAGCGAGCCCACGCTTCCCAATCGCCTCAATGCGCAAGCGCCGCCGGAGCTTGTGCGAATTTGCCTTAAGTGTCTCGAGAAAGACCCCGGGCGGCGATACCCGTCGGCGGCCGCGCTGGCGGACGATCTCGAACGCTACTTGCGCCACGAGCCCATTGAGGCCCGGCCGGCCGGCCTCAGCGATCGCCTGCGCCGGTGGATTCGGCGCGAGACCGGGCTCGCGGCTCGATTGGCGATCATGGCGACGGCGGCGGCAATCGTCGAAGTTCGATACCTCGTGAGCGAGCGGGTCTGGCAACATCGCCTTGAAATTCGGCTGGCGTTTGCCGTCTGGGCCCTGTTGGCCATCGTGTTTCAATGGTTGCTTCGCCGACCGAAAACTGCGGGCTTGGCCCGAGCCGCCTGGGCCGTCACCGATCCTCTCTTACTGGCGTTCGTCCTGAGCCGCTCGGACGACATCGGACCGATCCTCGTGGGTTACCCGGTGCTCATTGTCGCATCGGGTTTGTGGTTCGAGTCGCGGCTCGTTTTGGTGTCGACGGCGTGGTGCATTCTCTCGTATCTGTTGCTGCTTTTCGTTCGGAACGAACCCACCAGCCAACCGCATTACCCATTGATTTTCGTCGCCGCCCTGGCGGTGATCGGCGGCATGGTTGGGTTTCAGGTTCACCGCGTGCGAACTTTAAGCCGCTATTTCGAACAATCGCGCCCCTCTGACGCGCCATAGCCGCAAAGGGCCAGCTCGCGTCGGCCTGCGTCAAAATCGCGCCGCCGCGCGACATTGCGATCGGCCGATGGCCGGCATGAGTTCGCATCGACCTGGGCAATCAGCTCGGCTGTAAGCTGGTGGAGGATATTACCCAGAAGCTCGGGGCCCATTGCCTCGGCGTGGAGGTTTGCTCTTGAGTCGCTTCGCATGGGGCGTCCCTGGCCATGTTTGGGGGCAGATCACTTACATGTACAAATGTTAACATCGTGTCATCGGGGAATCAAGGCAGAGATAAATAATGGCCGCGGATTTCGCGGTTTTCTTCCGCTTGTTCGCTAAGTTAACCATTTGCGCAGCACGCATGAACGAAATCCCCTGCGGCGGGCATGGATATTTCGTTTTGCGACCGGGAATTGCAAAACAACTGAAAAGGCGGCAGGAAGGCGAAATTCCAAACCGTTTTTGGAAGCCGGGCGGCCCGCCTGAAAGCCGGGCGATCAAAAGCCCGTGCCATTCTGAGATTTTTGAAACAATTCCGCAAAACGGATTGGCCGCGCGGGGGTTCAATTAGTGAAGCCAATCAGCTTGGATTCAGGTCCGAAATATCGGTCGGGTTTTTCAAATTGAGGTTCACACTCGAGAAAGAGAGGGATCCATGCGTCGCTTTCTAGGAATCACATTGCCGTTGGTGCTGGTGTGCCTGATCGCGGGCAACGATGCCATGGCGCAAGGGCGTGGCGGACGCGGTCGCGGCGGATTCGGGGGAATGTTTCCCTTGAGTCATTTGCAGCTTTTGGGATTAGAGCAGGTGCAAAAAGAGTTGAAGTTGTCGGAAGACCAGGTAGCGAAAGTCAAGGAATTACAGGAAGAATGGGCCAAGGGATTTCAACCCGGAGGCGGCGGAAATTTCCAGAACCTCACTCCCGATGAACGTCGCGCACGCTTCGAGGAAATGCAAAAGAAAAACGAGGAGTTTAGCCAGAAGGCCTCTGCGGTTCTTACTCCAGACCAGTCAAAAAACTTCCTCCGCGTTCAAATCTGGGCCAACGGCGTGACCTCGGCCCTCACCCAGAACCATGAGGTCGCCAAACAATTGCAATTGACGAGTGAACAGAAAGAATCGTTGAAAACGACCGCAGAAGAGTCAGGAAAGAAAATGCGCGAGTTATTCCCGCAATTCCAGGGGGCCGATGAGCAAAAGACAAGCGAGCTTCGCGCCGAAATGGACAAGATTCGCAAGTCGACTGAAGAGGAATGCCTCGCCTATCTGACCGACGATCAAAAGGCTCAATTCGACAAATTGAAAGGCGAAAAGTTCGATCTCGATCGTACAAAGCTGGGCCCCCCGGGCGGCGGCCGTCGCGGCCGGCCCGGTGGCAACAATAACTAGCAATTTTTCCCCAACGAAGTGACGATTGCCCGCGTTTCTGGACCGCGTGGCGGAATTCGCTATAAATGGAGTGTCGGCCGGCCGGCACTCCATTTGATTTTGCGCATCGCAAATCCCGTGGCCCGACGGCCTCGTTTCGGCCTGAAGCGATTTTCCAGCGGGGAAGACACGTGATGCAGCGGCAGCTTCGGTTGTGGCTCATATGGGGGATATTTTTCGCTCCCGCGCCGCTTTTCGCGCAGCGCGACCTTAAAGATATCCCCGATCCCGATCCCGAGATCGAGCGCAAGTCCTTCATCGTGGCTGATGGTTTCGAGGTCAATCTTTATGCCGCCGATCCCAAGATCGCCAAGCCGATTCAGATGAATTTCGATGCGCAGGGGCGATTGTGGATCGCCAGCAGCGAGATTTATCCCCACATTCAGCCGGGACAACAGGCCAACGATAAGATCGTGGTCGTGGAAGACACCGACGGCGATGGCCGCGCCGACGTCACCTCGATCTTCGCCGAGGGGCTGCTGATTCCCACTGGTGTCGAACCGGGAGACGGCGGCGCCTACGTCGCCAACAGCACCGAGCTGGTGCATCTAGCGGACACTGATGGAGACGGAAAAGCCGACTCGCGGCAGGTGCTGCTCTCAGGTTTCGGCACAGAAGATACGCATCACATTCTGCACACGCTGCGATGGGGCATGGATGGGATGCTGTATTTCAACCAATCGATCTACATTCACAGCCACATCGAGACGCCTTGGGGCGTTCGCCGCCTGGGCGGAGGCGGCATCTGGCAGTTCCGTCCGGAGACGATGCAGCTTGAGATTTTTTGCCGCGGCTTCGTCAACCCCTGGGGACACCAATTTGACGCTTGGGGACAATCGTTTGCGACCGACGGGGCGTTCGGCGACGGCATCAACTATGTCTTTCCCGGCTCGGTGTTCGTCACGGCGCCGGGAGCAGCGCGGATCATGAAGGGGCTCAATCCGGGGAGTCCGAAACATTGCGGGCTCGAAATCGCCGGCGGCTCGCATCTGCCCGAGTCGTGGCGGGGAAACATGCTGACGAACGATTTTCGCGGCCACCGCGTCTGCCGCTTCGTCATTTCCGAAGACCGATCGGGATATGCGTCGCGCGAGCAGGCCGAGGTCATCAAAACAGACCATGTGGCGTTTCGCCCAATCGACATCACGATGGGCCCCGACGGCGCGATTTACATCGCCGACTGGTACAACCCGATCATTCAGCACGGCGAGGTCGATTTTCGCGATCCGCGTCGCGACCACACGCACGGCCGCATTTGGCGTGTGACGGCCAAAAACCGGCCGCTGGTCAAGCGGCCGCAACTCGTGGGCGCCCCCGTTCCGGCTTTGCTCAATTCTCTGAAATCGCCCGAGCCGTTCGCGCGGCATCACGCGCGGCGAGTGCTCAAAGAATGCGGCGCGAAGGATGTCATTCCGGCGCTGGCGAAATGGGTGGCGGCCACGGACCGAGGCGACTCTGCGGCCGGGACGCATCTCCTGGAAGCATTGTGGACTTTTCAGGCGCTGGATGTTCCCGAGCCGCGGCTCTTGATTGAGCTTTTGCGATCGGCGGATCACCGCGTTCGGGCGGCGGCAGTGCGGGTTTTGTCGGCCTGGCGCGATCGAATTGCCGATGCGGGCGATTTGCTGGTCGCATCGGTGGTGGATGAGCATCCGCGCGTGCGGCTGGAAGCGATCCGAGCGCTGGCGGCGGTGGGCGGCCTGCGCTCAGCGGCTTCTGCCCTTAAGGCGCTCGATCATCCGATGGACGAGAACCTCGATTTTGCCCTTTGGGAAGCGGCTCGCGACTTGGCGCCCGACTGGCTCCCCGCGCTGGCGCGGGGCGAGGCCGTGTTCGGAGGCTCGGCGGCGCAACAAATCTTCGCGCTCGAGGCGGTCGCATCGCCGGAAGTCGTCAGGCCGCTCGTTGATCTTATGAAAGCAAACAAGATTCCGATCGAGTATGAAGACCGAGCTCTCGCTCTTATTGCCGTTTTCGGAGGCCCGCCGGAGCTGCGGCTTGTGCTCGATCTGGCGCTGGCCGATGCCGGGCGGGCCGAACGCTGGGCGGCAACGGCGAAATTGCTCGCCGCGCTCACTGAAGCCGCGCTGCGAAGAAAAGTCGTGCCAGCGGGCGATCTTTCGCCGGTCGGGAATCTATTGAACAGAGACGCGGAGCTGAGCGCGGCGGTCTGGCGGGCCGTCGGCGTCTGGAAAATTGACGCATTGCGTCCGCGACTGGAAGATTTTACTTCGAACGCGGCGGAATATGATCCGGTCGTCAAGGGAGCTATCGACGGGCTCGTGCTGCTGGGAGGAGATCCCAGCCGCCGGATTCTATCGAAACTCGGCCAACCGCCCAGGCCAAGGCCGCTGCGGCGGGCGGCGACCGTTGCGCTGGCGGGGCTCGATCCGGCCGCGGCGGCAAACGCGGCCATCGAGCTCTTGACCGATCATCCATCGAGCGAAGAAGCGGCGGCGTTATTCGCGGCGCTCTGGCAGCAGAAAGCCGGACCGGCGGCTTTTCTCGCGGCGCTGGGTGAGTACCGACTTTCTGCCGATGTTGCAAAGCTAGGCGTCCGCAGCGCGCGAACCTCGGGGCGCGATCTTGCCGATGTCATCGCGGCGCTCATGAAGTCAGGGGGATTGTCCGACGGCCCGAAAACGCTCTCTGCACAAGAGATGCATGCCTTGGTGGAGCTGGTGAAGGAGCGCGGGGATGCGGCGCGCGGCGAAGCGATTTTTCGCCGCGCCGATCAGGTCTGCCTGAAATGCCATTCCGTCTCCGGCGCCGGCGGACAGGTCGGCCCGGACCTGGCCAGCATCGGCGCCAGCGCCCAGGTCGATTACCTGATCGAGTCGCTGGTCGAGCCCAACAAGGCGATCAAGGAGAATTACCATTCGCTCATCGTCGAAAATGCAGCGGGCAAGACCGTGACGGGCGTTAAGGTGCGCACCACCGAAGCAGAATTGATCTTGCGCG
>DATGJS010000138.1:0-2586 GCA_035295025.1 Bradyrhizobium sp. | reverse complement strand
ATCATCGCCATGCAGACGATGCCGATGGTCAATTGAAGCCACGGAAAGATGCCGCCGTTGGCCAAACCCTGCTGCTCGTTCGTCGCCATGTTTCCTCCGAGCTGTGTGTGCGCTCTGCTCGGGAAATACTGGTATACAATATTCCAAAACGCAAGCCGGGTATGCGTCAGGACGTGGTCCCGAGTCGGCTGACGGTAAGGGGAGGCCGGGATGAAAAAAGAAAAGCCTCGGTAAAACCGAGGCTTGAAAGTTCGGGAGGGAAAACCTGGCGGCGCGATCTCAACGCCACCGCCAAGCTCATACTGGTATAATAAATACCAGAACGCAAGCGCTTTTTTGACCCCGGGGGACCGACCGAAAAAACCCCTTTTCCTTCAAGGTCCTCGGCGGCATGAGGTCCGCTGCGCCAAGCGGCGGTGCTGCGGTTCTAATGGCGGATTGCGGACGGCATTGCGCCGCTGCTTGCATCGATATCGCGATCGGAATTCCGCCCAACGCTCGCCGACAGAGCCCGAAATATTCGCTGGCGCGACGACATTCGTCGAAGCGCGGCCGGTCTAAATCCCTCATTCGATTTCCAGATCGAAGAAAAATCCAACGCGTTGATATCGCGATGAATCTCTGTCGGCTTTCCGCATCGTGAGAAACAAATAGCGTTTTTGTTGTACGCGACATCAGCGCGAATGATGATCGGATCACGCCATGTGATCCGAGGGCCGATGATGCCGAAATTCGCCGCCAACCTGACGATGCTGTTTACCGAGCGCCCGTTTCTCGATCGCTTCGCGGCGGCAAAGGCCGCGGGTTTTTCCGGCGTCGAGTTTCTCTTTCCGTATGATTTCGAAAAGGCCGTGCTGCGCGAGAAACTTTCGCAATACGGTCTTGCTCAGGTGCTGCACAATCTGCCGGCGGGCGACTGGGCCTCTGGTGAGCGCGGCATCGCCATCTTCCCGGGTCGCGTCGCCGAGTTTCGTGATGGCGTGAAGCGGGCGATCGACTATGCCAGGGCGCTGGAATGTCGTCAGCTCAATTGTCTTGCGGGTATCGCGCCGGCGGGTGCGAACGCCGCAGAGCTGCGCGATACATTCGTCGAGAACCTGAGTTTCGCCGCGCATGCGCTCGCCGAGCACGGCATCCGCCTGTTGATCGAGCCGATCAACACGCGTGACATTCCAGGATTCTTCCTGTCGGGAACGGAGCAGGCGCGGCAGATCATCGCCGATGTCGGCTCCGATAATCTCTTCATTCAGTACGACATCTATCACATGCAGATCATGGAGGGCGATCTCGCCCCCACCATGAAGAAGCATCTCGAGCGGATCGCGCACATTCAGCTCGCCGACAATCCCGGCCGCAACGAGCCCGGCACCGGCGAGATCAATTTCGACTTCCTGTTCGCCTACCTCGACGAGCTCGGCTACTCCGGGTGGATCGGCTGCGAATACAAGCCGAAGACCACCGCGAGCGCAGGGCTCGACTGGTGCGCCCCCTGGATGGCGCACGCCTGATTTCAAACGGAGATAGATCGCATGACCGACATCGGTTTCATCGGGCTCGGAATCATGGGTCGTCCCATGGCGGGTCATCTGCAGGCCGCGGGACATCGCCTGTTCCTGCACGACATCGCAAGTTTGCCGAAGGATCTCGTCGCGGCCGGCGCGGTGGCGTGCGACACGGCGAAGGAGGTCGCGCAGAAAGCCGAGATCGTCATCCTGATGGTGCCGGATACGCCGCATGTGGAAGCCGCATTGTTCGGCCGCAACGGCGTCGCGGAAGGCGTGTCGAAGGGCAAGATCGTCGTCGACATGAGTTCAATTTCGCCGCTCGCGACCAAGGAGTTTGCGAAGAGGATCAATGCGCTCGGAGCTGACTATCTCGACGCGCCGGTGTCCGGAGGCGAGGTCGGGGCCAAGGCCGCCTCGCTGACCATCATGGTTGGCGGCGCGCAGGCCGCGTTTGACAAGGTCAAGCCGCTGTTCGCGCTGATGGGCAAGAACGTCACGCTGGTCGGCGGGAACGGCGACGGCCAAACCACCAAGGTCGCCAACCAGATCATTGTGGCGCTGACCATCGAGGCGGTCGGCGAGGCGCTGCTGTTCGCCTCAAAAGCCGGCGCCGATCCGGCGCTGGTCCGGCAGGCGTTGATGGGCGGCTTCGCATCCTCGCGCATCCTCGAGGTGCATGGCGAGCGCATGGTGAAGCGCAATTTCGAGCCGGGTTTCCGGATCGAATTGCACCAGAAGGACCTCAACCTCGCGCTCGAAGGCGCCCGCGCGCTCGGGATATCGCTGCCGTCTACTGCCACAGCGCAACAGCTTTTCAACGCCTGCGCCGCCCATGGCGGCAAGGCCTGGGATCATTCCGCGATGGTGAAGGCGCTGGAATTGTCAGCGGGTCACGAGATCGCGCGGCGATAATTATCGAGGGCGGCGTCATGACCATCGATCATCGTCGCTTTCTGCGGGACCTGCTTCAGGCGGCCATCGATGCCGCTGCGCCCGCGCGATGCGTGCCGCCGAACCTGCCGGAGCGGCCGAAGGGCCGCACGATCGTGGTCGGCGCGGGCAAGGCTGCCGCCGCGATGGC
>DATGJS010000137.1:0-5399 GCA_035295025.1 Bradyrhizobium sp. | reverse complement strand
GCCACCGAAAGCTTCTCCAGCTTTTCCTCGATCCGGGAGCGTCGTCGAAGTCCGGCCGTATCGAACAGGCGGAAACCACGGTCATTCCAAATGATCTCGACGGCGATCGAATCGCGCGTGGTTCCGGCTTCCGGGCTGGTCAACAGCCGCTCCTCGCCGAGCAGGCGATTGATCAGCGTGGACTTGCCGGCGTTGGGACGACCGACAACGGCCACGCGGATGGGACGTCTGGCCAGATCTTCGTCCGATTCGATGATGTCGTCATCGTCGAACTCTTCGCCCTCCTCTGATGGCTCCGGCATCAAGCCGCGCAGCGCGTCGTAAAGATCGCCCATGCCCTCGCCATGCTCGGCCGAAATCTGAATGGGCTCACCGAGACCCAATGCATAGGCTTCCATCGCGCCGGCGTCGCCCTGTTTGCCCTCGCTCTTATTGGCAATCAAAACCACCGGCTTGTTGGCGCGGCGGGCGAAATCGGCAAAGGCGCGGTCGTTGGGAGTCAGCCCCGCGCGCGCGTCGATCACAAACATCAGCGCATCCGCAAGACCGATCGCCACCTCGGTCTGTTCCTGCATCCGCGCGGTGAGCGATCCTTTCGCACCTTCGTCGAGACCCGCGGTATCGATGATGGTGAATTGGAGATCGCCGAGCCGTCCCGCGCCCTCCCGCCGGTCGCGCGTCACACCGGGCTCGTCATCGACCAATGCCAGCTTCTGCCCAACCAGACGGTTGAACAGCGTCGACTTTCCGACATTGGGCCGGCCGATAATGGCGATCGTGAAAGGCATTTGCGATCAGGGAACAGATGGGAATTGAAATAAGCGCGGGTTCGGGCGGCGAACCGGACCGGCTGTACCAAGAAGAGCCAGCCGGACAGCGACCCATGCAATGAACGGTTAACGCGTGAACGTGCCGCCCGGCAACGGTGCAGGGAATGGCGCGGAGGATTGTTGAGCCGGGCCGGCCGCCTGGGCCGGTTGAGAAGCCGATGGGGCATCGGCCGGTTGATCGGGCGGCGGCGCGGTGGTGCGTTGGCGAACGATCTTCTTTGGCTTCGGCGGGGGCGGTGCCGCTGTGGTGGCATCCTCCTCAGGCGCGGCCGCGGGATCGGCGTTGGCGCTGTCCGGCTGCTTGCCCTTGGATTTCGCGGTGCGCTTTGGCTTGGTATCTGTCGCGGGCGGAGGAGCGACAGCGGCGGTCTGCGCGTTTTGATCGACCTCCTGTTGCGCACCCTTGTAGAGGGATTTCGGAACGCCCTGCTCCAGACCTGGCACACCTTCCGGGAACACCGGCTTGCGGTCGCCGGGCAGCTTCTTCTTGGTGTCGATCCAATCGAGCAGGTCCAGCGGATCAAAGCTGCTAAAGCTGGTCGAGCAACCGGCGAGCGCGCCCGACAGCGCGATGAGGACGGAAGCTGCGATCAGACGTTGCAGGCGACGCATGGTCGATGTCTCGCTCAACACATTTTCCCGTCGTCAGCTCTTGGCGGCCGGCGGAAGCAGCGCTTGCAGCGCTTCCGCGCGCGAACGCATGGCCGACGGCGTCTCGCCATCATTGGCGATCATGTCGAGCCATTGCCGCGCCGCCGTGGTGTCGTTGGCGTGCCAAGCCGATAAAGCCAGCATTTCGCGCGCCGTATGGCGGAAAGTCGCCCCCGGCTTGGCCGCGGATTCAAGCCGTTGCAGCATGTTCGGATAGCTCTCGCTGTCCAACAATAATCCGGCCGCGCGGATTCGCGCCAGATCTTGTTCCTCCGCGCCGACACTGCGATCGACCACGATATCGTCATACATTTTGGCGCCCGCTTTGGGATCGCGCGCCGCAACTTCGGCGGCAGCGCGCAGCCGCGCCAGCATGCGGTATCCCGCCGGCGCCGTGGCCACCAATTTGTCGAAGGCGGCCTCCGCCTCGGCATGTTTGTTCTGCTCGGAAAGATCGATGGCCGCGTCAAAAGCCGCGCCCGCCTCGGCCGCCTTCTTGGCCTCCAAATATTGATAACCACGCCAGCCACCGACCGCGGCAATGATCAAAAGCGCGCCGGCGATGATGTAGATGGAATATCGGTCCCACAGCTTTTTGAGCTGCTCGCGGCGGACCTCCTCGTCAACTTCATCAAATAATTCAGACACTTATAAGTATCCCATCCCAGCTTGCCGCATTACCCGCCGAACAGCATCACCGACCCATGAACCCAATGGCGGCCGCGTTACCCTAGCGATATGGCGGTGGCAAGGCAAAGCTCCCTCGGCCAAAGCGTTAATGCCGCGCCCAAAGTGCGTTCTTAAACCCCGCGCGCTCCTCAGCCTTTCGCCTTCATGCCATAGACGTGCTCCGGCCCCGGAAAAGCCCGCGAGCGGACGTCGGCCGCATAGCCTTCGATCGCCGCCTCGATCATCGGACCAAGATCGCCGTAGCGGCGGACGAATTTCGGGGCTCGCGGCGACAATCCAAGCATGTCTTCCAGCACCAGCACCTGACCATCGCAGGCCGCGCTCGCCCCGATGCCGATGGTCGGAATGGCGATGGTCTCGGTGATCTTGCGCGCCAAGGGCTCGGCTACCGCCTCAATCACCACCGAAAACGCACCGGCTTGCGCCACCGCCCGGGCGTCGTTTTCGATCGGCTCCCAACTGCCTTCCTCCCGCCCTTGGGCGCGAAAGGACCCAAGCGTATTGATCGACTGCGGCGTCAGGCCGATATGGCCCATGACGGGAACGCCGCGCTCGACCAGAAACGCGATCGTCTCGGCCATTCGCGCGCCGCCCTCAAGCTTGAGGGCGCCGCAATGGGTTTCCTTCAAGACCCTCACCGCCGAATGAAAGGCTTGCTCCTTAGAGGCTTCATAAGAGCCGAAGGGCATATCGACGACGACAAGCGCGTGCTGCGAGCCGCGCATCACCGCGTGGCCCTGAAGGATCATCATATCGAGCGTGACAGGCACGGTGGTCTCAAAACCATGCATGACATTGCCGAGGGAGTCGCCGACCAAAATGACATCGCAATAGCGATCGACCAGCGCGGCGGTGTGGGCGTGATAGGATGTCAGCATCACGATCGGCTCGCCATTCTTGCGCGAGCGAATATCGGGCGCGGTTTTGCGCTTGATCGCGGTCTGCACGGACATGGTCTAAACTCCCACGACAGGCACGCCGATCACGATCGGATGGAACGCGAACGCCAGCGCCAGATACGCGATGATCCCGATCCCGACCGCAATCATGTCATTGCCCCAGCCGCCGACGGGAATCGGCGGACCGCCGCTATCGGTGCGGCGCTTGAGCGAGATGCGATCGAACACCGCCCACCCCAAAAACGAACCGAACAGGATGATCGAGCCGAGATCGCCATTCGCCAGCAAATGCGCCGCCGCCCATAATTTCACGCCGGCGAGCATCGGATGTTTGAGCACGGTATAAATGTGGCCGCGTATGAACGCGGCGACCACCATGATCACCGCCGGCAGCATCAAAGCGAGCGTGATGTGCTTGAACGCCTTCGGCGGGTTCCATACGTCGATCCAGCCGGTCGCGCGATAATGCGAAAAGCCCCAGGCGATCAAAACGATCCCCGCCAAAGAAACCAGGGCGTAACCGAGCTTATAGCCACCCTCTCCCATCGAGGCGATGGCACGAGCGCGCAGCTCACGCTGCGCCGGCAAGGTATGGATGCCAAGGAACAGGGCAAGGCCCAGGATCATCACCGCCAGTCCCATCTCTTCAGCCCTCCGAAATCCCTTGAAGAATCGCCTACACGTTCAGGCGCCTAACGGCAATGTGGGATATCGCCCGGCGCAAGCTATGGCGTCACCTTTTCCTTGTCGAGGTTGCGATTATCGACATAACGAATTGCGATCGGCCGCCCCGCGACCGCCCCTCCAAGGCCTCCGGTGAATTTGAAGGGCATACAGGCTTCGAGCGAGCTGTTGATCGCCTTCAAATAGATATCGCGGATATCGGCAGGCACTCCGGCCGTGGCGAAAGTCACGCGCGGGGGGCCAATCATGTCGCCGGACCGTTTGAAGCTGAAACGCACCGTCATTTGCATACCCTCTTTCGCCGCATCGGCTTCCGGTGGGGTCCAGCACGAGCGCAGGGCGGCAAAGAGATCGCCGATATTATCGAGGTCGTGGTCGGGCTTTTGGTACTTTTCGGCTTCATCCCGCGGGGCTACGCTTTCGACCGTCAGTTGAAGATTCTCGCCATAGGGATAATCGATTTCGGGAATGCAGGGGCCATGATTGAGCACGCTGCAGAAATATGGCGTGCATGGCCGGTGCGACAGAACGCTGCAAGGGGCGTGAGCAAACGGCGTGGCGTCGATCTGGTGGCGGCGTCTTGCGTCAGCCGGATTCATAATGGCCAAGCCGGCGCCCGCAAGGATGAGCGCCATGACGATGCGAGGGAGCATGACATAAACCTCGAAAGCAGCCCACCCGAACATATAACGCAAAAAGAGCGATTACGTCAGCCATCGACCGGCCGATAATTTTCACGACCGCGCGCGTAGGGGCCAGCGAGTTCAAGCCTTCTTCTTCACATCCTTGACGTTGGAGAAGACGATTCTTTCGGCGCGCTCGCGCGTATAGCCGAGATAGAATTCATTCTTGGCGAGGAACACCGGATCGCCATCGACGTCGTCGGCAACGCCCGAGCTATTGGCTGCCACGAAAGCATCGAGCTTCTTACGATCATCCGACGAAATCCAGCGCGCCAGTTGAAATTCCGAAACTTCAAATTCCACCGGAAGCGCGTATTCGGCATCAAGCCGCGCCTTCAACACGTCGAGCTGCAACGGACCGACCACGCCGACCAAAGCCGGCGCGCCGTCGCGCGGCCGAAACACCTGCACGACGCCCTCCTCCGACATCTGCTGCAACGCCTCTTTGAGTTTTTTGGCCTTCATCGCGTCGGTCAACCGCACGCGGCGGACGATTTCCGGCGCAAAGGAGGGAACGCCGACAAAGGTGATGTCTTCGCCCTCGGTCAAGGTGTCACCGATCCGCAAGGTGCCGTGATTTGGGATACCGACGACATCGCCTGCGAAAGCCTCATCCGCCAGCGCGCGATCTTGCGCGAAAAAGAATTGCGGACTGGACAACGACATGTTCTTGCCGGTGCGCACCAGTTTAACCTTCATGCCGCGGGTCAATTTGCCCGAGCATAACCGCGCAAAAGCGATGCGGTCGCGATGATTGGGGTCCATATTGGCCTGGATTTTGAACACGAACGCACTCATGCGCGGCTCGGCTGCTTCCACTTTGCGCAAGTCTCCTTCCTGCGCGCGCGGTGGCGGCGCAAAGCGTCCGAGACCCTCCAGGAGATCGCCGACCCCGAAATTGCGCAAGGCGCTGCCGAAATAGACAGGCGTCAGGTGGCCCTCGCGGAACGCTTCAAGCTCGA
>DATGJS010000136.1:0-8907 GCA_035295025.1 Bradyrhizobium sp. | reverse complement strand
GCGCAAAATCGGCGCGCAAACGCTCCACGCCCATCCCGAACAAGCTCGGGTTCGATACGGTAGGCTCCGTTCAGCTTCAACGAATGAAACAGCATGAAAATCTCGGCGATCAGCTTGCTTGCCGAACCAGAGTCCAATCCAGGACGGGACGGACAGCTCCTGGGATACCGTAAGCGAAATCGACGGATGCTTTCTCAGAGACGTCAAAGCGAAGCGCATCTTGCTGATAAAAGTGAACATGTGTGGGCCCGAGCGAAGTCAGCGCAACGCCAACAACGTAAACGCCCCGGTTGAGCAGGTCCGCGGGGATCCACATGGTCGATTTATAGACACCGGGAGCCATTATTTCGCTCTGCTGGGGCGAGGTTACAAATGCGTACTGATCTTGCATGAATATATGAAAATTCGGCATGAGACGATATCCGCCCTTGAGCACCTCAAACGTCATCTCTACTCCGATTTTTTCGCCTCTATCGAATTCCGCAAACTCTCTTAAGTCGACGTCGTGGACCCGGGCTCCGCAAAGTCTCGCAACATCGTCTCCGGGCCTTTCCGCATCCGCCGCAAAATAGAACGAAGCTCCCGTCCCGCCCGACCTCCTGGAAAAATACATATCCGCGACTACCGACGGCTTATCGATGGCTCGGACGAAACCTTTTTCCAGCAGCACACATTGCGTGCAAAGACCGGTCACCGTTGTCATGTTGTGGCTGACAAACACGACCGTCCGTCCATCGCTGGTCACATCGCGCATCTTTGCAAGACATTTTCTTTGAAATTCGGCGTCCCCGACCGCGAGAACTTCGTCGATGATTAGAATCTCCGGGTCGAGATGCGCGGCGATCGAGAACGCCAGGCGGGTATGCATGCCGCTGGAATAACGCTTAACCGGCGTATCGATGAAGGCCTCAACCCCGGAGAAGTCGACGATCTCGTCGAACTTCCGAACGATCTCCGCGCGATTCATGCCGAGAATTGCGCCATTGAGAAATACGTTTTCTCGCCCCGTGAGCTCGGGGTGGAAGCCGGTTCCGACTTCAAGCAGCGTTCCGGTCCGACCCTTAAGACGCATTTCGCCGGTCGTCGGCGCGGTGATCTGGGCAATGATCTTGAGCAGCGTGCTCTTACCCGAGCCGTTGCGCCCGACGATACCGACTACCTGCCCCTGCTCAATCGTCAGCGACACGTCCCTCAACGCCCAAAAGGGTTCGACATCGGCCGCATGATCTTCAAGCGTCGCTCGGCCAAGCGCCGCGCGGCCCCATTGCGAAAGAACCTGCGAAAAGAGGCGAGCATGAGTACGATGAACACCGCGAAAATATTCTTTGCCGACGCCGAGAATCTCGATCGCGGTACTCATACCTCTATCCTAAAACGCACAGTCAGATCCGGTCGACAAGGTTACCCTCCATGCTCCGGAAAACGCGGGTGCCGCCCCAGAATATCAGCACTGTGGCCATAACAAACACGACAATGCCGGCAAGCGATGGAGCATTGGTCCCAAGAACCACCCAGCGCATCGAATCAACCATCACGGCCACTGGATTGAGTTCGTACAGCCAGCGAATTTTTTCCGGAACCAACGAAGCGGGATAGACAATCGGACTAAGATACATCGCAATCTGGATCACAAACGGCAATACGATACCGACGTCGCGGTAGATCGCGTTGAGCGGTGCAAGCCAAAGCACGATAGCGTAGCCGAATAAAGCGACTGCGAGAATCACCAGCGGCGCAAAGATCACCGTCCAGCTCAGATGCGCGCCAAAAAGCGCGGTCAGCAGCACCAGCGCAAGAATGGCAATCAGGCAATCCACTCCGGCGGCAATGGGCGGGACCAAGGGAATGATCAGCCGCGGAAAGGAAACCTTGGTGATCAAAGCGCTGCTGGCAACGAGGCTACCGCCGCCATCGGTAACAATGCGCGTGAAATACTGCCAAACGGCGACGCCAGCGAATGCGAATAGTGGATAGGAGCCGCCGCCTTGGTCTGGAATCCGGATGAGGAAGACAAATACAATCGTGAAAATAGCGGTTGTCACAAGAGGCTGCAGCAATACCCACAATAGCCCGACGACTGTTTGCCGATATCGCACGGAGATTTCACGCCGCACCAGCACCAGGACAAGTTCGCGGTGCGCCCAGATATCGGCCAAATCCTCCGCAACGGTTCGTTCGCTGTGCGGCTTAATAACTCTGAAGTCAGTGGATATCATTGAATTTTTAGTTTCCGTTCCCAGGCAAGTGCGTGCTTAACGATGGTGTCGAGGTCGTCATAGGCGGGCGACCATGACAGGCGCTCCCGCAGGCATCGGCTGTCCGCGACAATGGCGGCTGGATCGCCGGCGCGCCGCGGCCGCGACACTGCTGCGAAATTACTGCCTGAGACCCGCCTGACCGCATCGATGATTTCCTTCACCGAATAACCATGCCCGTAGCCGCAATTGAGCGTTAAACTTGCGCCCCCTCCGCGCAAATAATCGAGCGCCTGGATATGGGCGCTGACGAGATCGCAGACGTGGATGTAGTCGCGGATGCAAGTGCCGTCCGGCGTCGGATAATCCGTCCCGTAAATCTCCATGCCGTCGCGAACGCCGAGCGCCGCCTGCACCGCGACTTTGATCAGATGAGTCGCGGTGTGGCTCGATTGTCCCGTCCGCAAAAGCGGATCGGCGCCGGCGACGTTGAAATAGCGCAGCACCGCATAACTCAAACCACTCGCCGACGCGGCATCGCGCAGCATCATCTCCGTCATCAGTTTTGAAGTGCCATAAGGTGACATCGGCTGCAATGCGGCGTCTTCGGCAACCAATGAAGCGGCGGGATTGCCATAGACCGCGGCCGTGGAAGAGAAAACGAAATGCCTGACACCGCCGCGAGTGGCCGCATCGATCAGCGCCAGCGAATTGACCGTGTTGTTCTTGTAATAGGCCACGGGCTTTGCAACCGACTCAGGCACTACCGTAGACGCCGCAAAGTGCATGATGGCATCGACGCCATGTTCGCGGATCAGCCGCGACACGAGAGCCGCATCTCCGGCATCGCCGACAATAAGCCTCGCCTGTTCGGGCACAGCTTCACGGAAACCCGTCGCTAGATTGTCCAACACAATCACGTGCTGTTTCTGGTCGAGAAGCCCATGAACGACATGACTGCCGATGTAACCCGCCCCGCCCGTGATCAGCACAGTCATTTGCCGAAAATTTCCAAAGCAAAAGTTTCCAATGCCAAAATTTCCAAGCTACCGCAGTCCGGGTGAAAACGACGCCCACCCGGAGGCTCCCGATCGGGAGTAAAACCGAACGCAGCGTTCTGTTACGCCACGCGATACGTAACGCTTAGGCGGCAACCACCAGATCAGCGTCGAGATGAACGCGAATCTTGCCGCCGAGCATATCGAGCAGAATGGCGACCCGATCATGGTCCCCCGCTCCGTCGAACAAGCCGGAGCTGTCCATGAACGCCCCTGCCAAAACCCGCACCTTGTCGCCATGCGCGAATCTGGGTTGCACGTTCATTCTGACAAAACCCTTTGCATCTTCCCGCGCTTTCAGCCCGGCGACGACGTCACCCGGCACGAGTGCGGGCTCGCTGCCATTGGTCACAAGATGCGAGACGCCGAATGTAGATTGAATAGCGCGCCAGCGCTGGGTCGCCATATCGATGGCGACAAACATATAGCGCGGAAACAACGGCGCTGCGACGAAATCTAACTTCCGTGCATGACGCCGGCGCTTCAGATAGCGCGGTAGATAAATCTCGTAACCTTGACGCAACAGATTCCGAGCAGCCTTTGTCTCGCCATTGATTTGCGTCTGCACAACATACCAACGTGAATCGCTCATGCGGCGTTCTCCGTCCCCTTTGGCGAACGCAGCCCCAGCAGAGCGGGCATCAGCACACGATCACGCCCCACCGTTTCAACCGCCAATTCGTAAGACGCGTGCGCCCGCACAACGTCCGTCACGATGATTGCGTCAAAGCCGCCCTTCACGTCGGAATAGGCCCTAAAAACCTCAATACCTACGAAGCGACCGCCTTCACTCCCAGGGTCAACAATCGCAGCCACGGTTGCGCTCGCCTCGACCGCGCAGAGGATTGCGATTTCGGCGAGATCGGACTTTCCGGCCAAAACCAGCCGTTCGAAGCCACGCGCAGTCGCCTCCTCGAAGAGGCGTGTGCAATCGTCCTTGGCCTTGCGGAAGAACGCAAATGAATCCGAAAGATATTGCACAGTCAGCCTGGATTTCTCGGTGAAGCCTTGCGGCGTAAGATAGTAAGCATAGCGCCGCGCCGGCGCATCCTGAACCTTGACAAGGCCCTTCTTAACGCAGCGCTTGAGGTAGGCGTTGACGAGGCCGAGAGCGATGCCGAGTTCGGCTGCCATTCGGCGCTGCGAACGGGCACCATCTGTCTCCACGGAACTCAATAGACCGAGGATGATGCGCTCGTTCTCACTTTCTGTGTGCAGCAGACGAGCCATCTAACACCCCTCGAACCAGCGGCCTCTTAGCGCGTTCAGTGTATGAACGTCAAGGCGAACGTTCACCCCATGAACATTTTAAACATTGATATATAATGGTTATTTTTAAAATTGAACGTTTTCCCCAATCCCCCCCCCCTCAAATCCCGACTGGTCCTACGCCAAATATCGTGATCTTCCCCCCGAAAAAATGGACAGGGCGGAGCCTCTTTCGTCAGTACGTCCGTGCCGGTGTCTTGGCGCCGTCCTCTTTGGCTTGCTAGTTGACGACATCTGCCAACAAGATGCGAGGCCGATTTACACAATCGGGCCTTTCTCCGGAATTTTGAGTGAATGCGCCCCGCAAGCACCCCTCCCCCTCGAAGATTGCTCTACGTCGTCAATGAGGACTGGGCTTTCCTGCTCAACCGTTTGCCGATGGCTCGCGCCGCGCGAAAGGCCGGATACGAGGTGCATGTGGCGACCCGCGTCAATGGCGGCGGACGCGCGATCGAAGCCGAGGGCTTTATCCTGCACCCGATTCCCTTGGATCGCGGGGAAATCTCGCCGCTGTCAGCCATGCGGGTCATCCTCGCCCTTCGGCGAGTCTTACGCCGCATCACGCCCGATATCGCCCACCACTCCGGCCTGCAATGTTGCGTTTACGGCTCGATCGCCGGGTTCGGTCGAAAAATCCCGCATGTCAGCGCCCTGACCGGAATGGGTTATGTCTACACCTCGCCGAGGCGGCGGATTCGTTTGCTGAGAGCGATCCTGAAATGGCTTCTGCCTTGGCTGTTGGATCGGCCGGGCGGCATTGCCCTGGTTCAGAACCCTGACGATCGCTTAGCCCTCATCGATCTTGGCATTCGTGCTGAACGAATCGTTACGATCCCCGGTTCGGGCGTCGACACCGAGGCCTTGCAGCCTTTGCCGGAACCCGATGGACCAATCACTTACGGCTTTGCCGGACGGCTTTTGACCGACAAGGGCATCCGCGCGCTTGTGGCCGCGCACGGCATCGTGCGCGATCAGGGTTTGGAAACCAAGTTGTTGATTGCCGGCAATCCCGATCCGGCCAATCCCACTTCGGTTTCCCTGCAAGAGGTCAACGAATGGGCCACGCGCCCTGGCATCACCTGGCTCGGTCAAATCAAGGATATCTCATCGCTCTGGCGGCGATGCCATTTTGCGATTTTGCCCTCTCATCGCGAGGGCCTGCCCGGAAGCCTGATGGAGGCCGCCGCCTGCGGACGCGCCATGATCGCAACCGATGCGCCGGGGTGCCGCGAGATCGTTCGTAACGACCAGACGGGTCTCCTGGTGCCGATCGAAGATCCGCAAGCCCTTGCCCAGGCGATGGTCAAGCTGGCGGCCTCGCCCGCCTTGCGCGCGCGCTATGCCGCGGCCGCGCGCGAATTGGTCGCCACCAGGCTCTCGGCAAGGATTATCGGCGAGCAGATTGTCCAGCTCTATGATGATTTGACCGCGACGTGGGGCAACGCAACGCCTCCCGGCTAGAAACCCGATCAGCCAAGCCCGTTAGGGAGGGCCAAAGACCGGCCCGGCCGCAAGCGTGCCCGGCACGAGACAGGATTGTCGATGGCGGATCAGTCACCTATACCAACATGGGCTGGGCGCCCTCTTCGCCCGGTTCGTTTCGTTCGATATCGGAGTTTTCTCGAATGCCTATCCCGCACGCCTCGCAGGCCCTCGCCCGTTTTACCGTGCTTGACCTCACCCGGGTCCGGGCCGGCCCGACCTGCGTGCGGCAATTGGCGGATTGGGGCGCGAATGTCATCAAGATCGACGCGCTGTTGGAGGACGGCGGCGAGCAGCTTGGCGGTCCACGCCAGGGTTCTGACTTCCAAAACCTGCACCGCAATAAGCGCGCGATGGCGCTCAACCTGAAAAACCCGGAAGGCCTCACCGTCTTCCAGCGCTTGGCGAAGAAAGCCGATGTCATCGTCGAAAACTTCCGCCCCGACGTCAAAGCCAAGCTCGGCATCGACTATGACAGCGTGCGCAAAATCAACCCCCGCATCGTCTATGGCTCGATTTCCGGCTTCGGCCAGGACGGCCCCTATCACAAGCGGCCGGGCTTCGATCAAATCGCCCAAGGCATGGGCGGGCTGATGTCGATCACCGGCGCGCCGGGCGAAGGCCCGATGCGGGTCGGCATTCCCGTCGCCGACCTCACCGCGGGGCTCTTCTGCGCCATGGGCATCCTCACCGCGCTCCTGGAGCGTGAAGTTTCGGGCGAAGGCCAGTGGGTGCAGACCTCGCTGTTGCAGGCACAGATTTTCATGCTGGATTTCCAGGCCGCGCGCTGGCTGATGGACAAGGACGTGGCCCCACAAGCCGGCAACGACCATCCGACCTCGATTCCAACCGGTGTGTTCAAGACCTCCGACGGCTATATCAATATCGCCACCACCGGAGGACGCATTTGGCAGCGCTTTGCAGAGGCGCTCGGCGCACCGGATTTGCCCAATCGGCCGGAATACGCCACAAGTCCCGACCGCTCAAAGAACCGAAAAGCCCTCAACGCCGAGATCAACAAGCTCACCGAAAAGAAATCGAGCGAGACCTGGGTGAAAGAATTCAATGCCGCCGGCGTCCCCTGCGGTCCGATTTATTCGATCGACCAGATGTTTGCGGATGCGCAAGTCGAGCATCTCGGCATCGCCCAGGACGTGCCCAATGACGAAGGCCGCCACATCCGCCTCGTCGGCCAACCGTTTACACTCTCACGCACCCCGAGCAAGATGGCGGCGCGGCCGCCGGAGTTCGGCGAGCAGACCGACGAGGTGCTGGCGGAGTTCGGGTTCACCAAGGACGAAATTGGCCGGCTAAGGCAAGACAAGGTTGTTTAATTCGCTCTTTTTTCCGGCTTGTCCCGCGCCCTTTCCGGAAAAGCCTTCGCCAACATCTCCCGGTCGGCCTTCAGCACACCACGCTCGGTGATCAGGCCGCTCACAAGCCGCGCCGGCGTGACGTCGAAGGCGTAGTTGGCGACCGGAGATCCATCAGGCACAATCCGCACGGTCTCGATCCGCCCCGCACTGGTGCGGCCGGTCATGGTCGCGACCTCATCCGCACCTCGCTGCTCGATTGGAATTTGCCGCACGCCATCCAAAATCGAAAAATCGATCGTCGGCGACGGCAACGCGACATAGAACGGTATTCCATTGTCGTGCGCGGCGAGCGCCTTCAAATAAGTGCCAATCTTGTTGCAAACGTCGCCATTGGCCGTCACCCGATCGGTGCCAACAATGACGAGATCGACTAAGCCGACCTGCATCAGATGGCCGCCGGTATTATCAGGGATCACGGTGTGTGCGACACCATGGTGTGACAGCTCCCAAGCCGTGAGCGAAGCCCCCTGGTTGCGGGGGCGGGTCTCGTCCACCCAGACATGGACCTTTAGCCCGCGATCATGAGCAAGATAGATCGGCGCGGTCGCCGTGCCCCAATCAACGGTCGCGAGCCATCCGGCGTTACAATGAGTCAGAATATTCACCGCCTCACCCGGCATCTTCTTGGCCGAAATCGCTTCGATCAGGTCAAGGCCGTGCCGGCCGATCGCCTGGTTGATGGCGACATCCTCCTCGGCAATTTCGCCGGCACGGACATACGCCGCGGCGGCGCGCGCCGGCGGCGAAAACCGCGAAAGGGCTTTGCGCATTTCATCCAGCGCCCATTTCAGATTGATCGCGGTCGGCCGCGTCGCCATTAGTCTGTCATAGGCATGCTCCAGCGCGGCATCCGAAGCGTCCGCGCGCATGGCGAGCGCCACCCCATAAGCCGCGGTCGCACCGATCAAGGGAGCCCCGCGCACCAGCATGGATCGGATAGCATCCGCTGCCGCCTCGCAACTTGCGATCCTTGCGATGGCGAATTCGTGCGGCAGGCGCCGCTGATCGATCGCGGCCACCGTCCAGCCATCGCCCTCGACCCAAATGCTGCGGAAATGGCGTCCATCGACCTTCATTTCAGCAGCACCCTTCCCGCGACCGCATCGAGCTTTTTCAAGAGGGCGAAATCGCGTGCCTCCGGCGCCGTGATCAGCGCGGTGTCGAGCGCGCGATCCGAGCCGATCGGGCACGGCTCATGCAGCTTCGGAAAATCCCGCGCCAAACGCGCCACGAGCGTGCGCGCCTTCTCGGCGTTGGCACTGAGCACGCGGATGATGTCGGCCACCGTGACCGCGTCATGATCCGGATGCCAGCAATCGAAATCCGTCACCATCGCGACACTCGCATAACAAATCTCGGCTTCGCGGGCGAGCTTGGCTTCCGGCATGTTGGTCATGCCGATCACGGCATAGCCTTGCGCCTTGTAGGTCAGGCTTTCAGCGAGTGTAGAGAATTGCGGGCCTTCGATGCACACATAGGTGCCGCCGCGCGCAAACGGAATTTTTTCAGCTTCCGCCGCCGCCGCCA
>DATGJS010000135.1:0-18006 GCA_035295025.1 Bradyrhizobium sp. | reverse complement strand
TGGGCTTGCCTAAACAAAGCGGCTCCATCTTCGCCCATTGAGCGTCTGTCAAAACGAACCGGTGCATGTCAAACTCCTTTCGGAGCTTGAATCACGGATAGCCCGATCTGTGAATCCTGAATCTCAACAGGCCCTAGCCCGTAGGATGGGTTGAGCACTCGCGAAACCCTTCAACTTTCTTCGTGTTCGTGACGCGATGGGTATCGCTTCCGCCTCCGCTCGTTGAGCTACGGCGGACGAGTCGCTGCACCCATCTTACGAAAGCCCCTTGCCGCGCCGGGCGCTCGTGCGAGCTGTGAGCACGTAACCGTCGTCATTCCGGGGCATGTCGAAGACGCGAACCCGGAATGACGATGACGCGGATCTGGAGGAGGCCGTCATCGCGAGGAGCTGAAAGCGACGAAGCGATCCAGTACTTTCGTCACGACTCTGGATCGCTTCGCGTTCGCTCGCGATGACGATGGCAGCGGTGCGCCGTACCGGACGATGCTTTGCATCGCCGAGAGAACGTTGCTACCCGCGTCCGGGACACGGGAATTGTCTTGACAGCTTTTCCGGCGCGTCACGTGATTTGCCCGTCGTGCCATTTTGTCGCAGTTGATCGCAACCCCAAATCACCCGCATTGTCGCACCCATCCCGCGCCCATGGAGGGGCGTATCGCGATCGTCACGGACGTTGGGCGCGGGATGCGATGGACGCTTTGGCGGCGCAAGACGAACGGCGCGAAAGCGGACGGCGAAGTCGTGTGGTCCTGACATCTCGACGCTGATGTTAAGTCGGCAAGAATGCTTTTGCATTTTGCCGATGATGGCGGCAAGAAAGCCCGATCGCCAGGGAGAGCGCGAAGAAAACCGTTAAAACCATCGCTGCGGGGAATGCCGGTGATGCCGGCTCAACCTGTGGTGACTGAAGCTCGTGTACTTTTTATTTTTTGTACACGGGGCCGTGGGTGCGGGCCGCGCACCGGCATTCCCTGCGCCCTCTCTCTTTGGGGGCAAACGATGCACAACTCGGGCCGCCCATGCCGCGAGATCGCCTGTTCATGGCCGCTGAAAGATCGCCAATCTATGCCACGCGTTTCGGCTGGCGCAGCGCTTTGCCGAACGCCTCGAACAACGCGCGGTTGATCGGGTTACGTTGCGGATCATATTCGGCGTGCCACTGCACGCCGAGCGCAAAACTCGGTGCCTCGGCAATCCGGATGGCTTCGATCGTTCCATCCTCCGCCAGCCCCTCCACCACGACCCGCTCGCCGGGCACGAGAATACCCTGACCATGCAGCGAATTGACGCGGATCGTATCGCAGCCGAGCAGTTCGGCAAAGGTGCCGCCAGCCAAGAGGCGGACCTCGTGACGGTCGGCGAAGACCACGTTGGGATCGGGATGGATCTCGCCATTTTCCAGCCGCGGCATCCGGTGATTCATGCGGCCTGGCAAGTCGCGAATTTCGGGATGCAGCGAACCGCCGAAGGCAACATTCATCTCCTGGAGGCCGCGGCAAATCCCAAACAGCGGGACGCCACGGCCGACACACACCTCCGACAGCTTCAGCGCCAATTCGTCGCGGTGCAGATCGAAGGGTTCATGGCGGGCGTCGGGTTCGGTGCGAAAATGCTTGGGGTGAACATTGGCGCGCGCGCCGGTCAGCAGGATGCCGTCGACGGTGTCAAGCAATGTACCGATATCGGTGATTTCGGGCGAGGCCGCAAACATCAGCGGCAGCGCACCCGTCACCTCGGCCAGCGCGCGAAGATTTCGCTCGCCGGTCATTTGCGTGGCAAATCTGTTTTCGATGCGATAGGCGTTGCCTATCACTCCGACCACTGGCCTCCTCATCTCAGATGATTCCGATTCTCGACCTCGAATGGGACAATCATGCAACGCGAATACCTTGGGAATCAATATGGCGCGGCCCGCCCAGCCGCTGCCGAGACCTGCTATTCCCAAGGGATGGCCAAGGGACGGGACGGCATCCTAGTGGAGTGGATTTGACATTCGCTGCCCTATAGCCGCGGATTCGCCATGCGAATGTCAAATCCCAAACTCCACTAGAAAACTATATTTACTAGTGGTCCTTTGATTCTAACATTTGCATAAGTGCCTGCCTCACCGGGATGCAAATGTTAGAATCGGACCACTAGACTAGCTTGATCCCGAACCGGATTTGGCGAAAGAGTGGCCCTTATCTCTATCTCTGCAAAGGGAGGATTAGCTGTGGTGGCGTCGGTCGAGGAACGTCGTGAAGCGCGCAATAATCTCGCCTTAGCCATCCTGGTCGGCGGTATTGGCGTCGTCACTTTCACCGGTTTCCTGGCGCTGGCGTGGTATTTTGCGGCAGCCTTGTTCCTGATCTTCGCGGGCATGCTGCTCGGCGTCGCCCTCAACGCCATGACCGACCTCCTCGGCCGCGTCTTCAAGCTGCCCCATTCGTTCCGGCTCGCCCTCGTATGCGTGGTGCTCGCCGCGCTATTGTCGGGCGTCTTATGGCTTGGCGGCGCCACGATCGCGCATCAGGCAACCGCGCTGAGCAACACGATCAAATCGCAACTGGTCGGCGTCAAAGCTTTCCTCGATCGCAACGGCATCGATACCAGCTATTTCGAGCTCGGCAATCTGGCCACCGAGCCCGCCAGCTCGGCCGCGCCTAACGGCGCCGCTCCCGCGCACGCTCTTCCGAGCGCGGGCGCGTTGGCATCCAGCGGCGGCGCCATCGTGAGTCAGACCGTCAAGCTTGTGGCAAGTACCGTGGGCGCGGTCGGCAATTTCTTTATCGTGGTGTTTCTCGGCCTGACCTTTGCGGCCCAGCCAAGCGTCTACCGCAACGGCCTGTTGTATCTGGCGCCCGCGGCCCATCGCGCGCGGGCGGTCGTCATTGTCGATCGGATCGGCGAAACGCTGGAGCGCTGGCTGATCGCGCAGATCATCACCATGGCGGCGGTGTTCGTCGTGACCTGGCTTGGACTTGCGGTCATCGGCATTCCCGGCTCGTTTATCCTGGGCATTCAGGCCGGCCTGCTTGCGTTTATTCCAACCATCGGCGCGTTGATCGCGGGGTTGATCGTCGTGCTGGCGAGCCTGGCGTCGGGATGGGTCACCGCCGCCAGCGCCTTTGGGCTCTTCCTCGGCGTGCATGCGCTCGAAAGCTATATCCTGACGCCGATGCTCCAGCGTCAGGCATTGGATATTCCACCGGCCACGCTGTTCGCGCTTCAGATCCTGCTCGGCACCGTGTTCGGAATCTGGGGGATTGCGCTGGCCTTGCCGCTGATTGCGATCGTGAAAGTCCTGATCGATCACTTTAAGACCGAGAACGCCGCGCCGAGCGCGGCGGTGGCGTGAATGCTCGCGATGGCGAGGGGCATTCGACCATCGTCGCGCTCAGGAACGCACCACCGTTTCGGTGTGTTCCACTTCGGGCGGCGCGGCAAAATATTGTCCGACCAGCCCGCGCCAGGCTTGGAAATCCTCCGAGCCTCGGAAATCGACCGTGTGGTTTTCCAGCGTATCCCATTTGGCAAGCAGCCGGTAACGCGATGGCTTTTCGATCGATCGGTGAAGCTCGATGCCCCGGCCGCCTTTGGCGCGCAAAAACAGCGGCCGCGCTTTGGCGACCGCGGCCTCAAAGTCCTTCTCGGTGCCGGGTTTGACGTCGATTTGGGCGATTTCGGTGATCATGATCTGGCGCCTCTGGTTTTGGTGCCTGTTCTTAGCCCAGCCGCGCCAAAAGAAAAAGGCGCCCCGCGGCGCCCGTTTGCGAACCCATTTTGGGTGGATTTAGCTCAGCAGCAGCACGGTCCCCGCAACCATCACCGCGCAACCCACAAACATGGCAATTGGCCAGCGGCTGTAGCGCGAATTGTAGCGGCCCTGCGCGCGGCGCTCGACGATCAAAGCCGTCTCGTACTCTTCCGCGGTCCAAAACATGCAAGCAAAGCCGCCTCGCGCGGAGATGGCAGCCGCCTCAAGCGAGCTCAGCGTAGCCTGGAGATTACGTCTACGGAACGATTCCATGGCGAGGATGATAGAGATCGGATGGTAAACAGCGGGTTACCATCCGCTCAGGCGCTGCGCGGCATCACCGACAGCGAGCGCACGGTGCTCTCTTTTTTTCGATGGAGGTTTTCCAGCGATCTCGGCATTTCTTCCGCGGCCTCGACGCGGTTGCGCCCGCCGCGCTTGGCTTGATAGAGCGCCGTGTCCGCCGCCGCCAACAGCACATCGAGTTCGGTGCCGACCGGCCCGCACGCCACACCAATGCTGACGGTGGTGTCGACAGGACCGTCGTCGCAAACGACCCCCGACGCCTCGAACGCCTCGCGCACCCGCCCGGCGACGATCATGGCCTCTTCCAGCGGGCACGGCAACAGCGCCGCAAACTCCTCGCCGCCGATGCGTCCGGATAGATCGCTGATGCGCAAATTGTTGACCACGACGGCCGAAAACAATTTGAGGATCTCGTCGCCCGCCGGGTGCCCGAAACGATCATTGATCGATTTGAAGTGATCGATGTCGAAAATCAAAGCCGTCACCGGCCGACCCGCGAGCGCTTCATGCTGAATAACGCGCGCACAGGCTTCCGAAAAGCCCCGGCGGTTGAACATGCCGGTCAACGGATCGACCGATGCGGCGGCCTTATGCGCGCTCACCACGCGTTCGGAAACCAGCATGAAGATCAGAAAAACGGTGCCGACCGCGTAGAGGATCAGTTCGACCGCGAAGGCCGTCACCCAGACGCTGCGGTCAAAATCGCGGTCGTGCGGGTGCAGGAGGTCGCCGAGCAAAATCGGCAGCATCAATACAAAGCCATGCAGAACAGGCACTGCGACCGAGGGCCAACGCTTCTGCAACGCCTTGCGACGTTCGGTCCACAATTCGGCGGCCGTGAGCGCGGCATAGACCGCAACGATGCTGGCCCCAATCGTCAAACGCAGCGCGGTCGCGCCTGGCGCCAATATCATCACGGTGGCGACCCACATCAGCGCGCCCATGACCATTCCGGGGAAGTTGGGTTTGCGGCCGTGAAACAGCCGCGAAGCATTCCAAACCATGCCGCAAGTGAGAAATCCGACGGCATTCAGCGCCAGCGTGACCGTCGCGCCAAACATCGCACCGCCAAGCGTCCACAGCGCCACCGAGCCCGCCCCCAACAGGTAGGCCGATCCCCACCATTTCAGCGCCGCCATTTTTTCCTGAAAACCCAAAAACAACAGCATCAAACCCAATAGGGACGCAATCAGTGCTGCCACCGCATAAATCGTGGAAGTGTCGAGCGACATGGTGTCACCGAAAGTTTGTGGCGCAATATTTCTGGCGGCCGATTCAAGCAATGCCGCCGCCATTTCGCACGCTAGGACCGCCATGTTGGCAATCCGTTTGCGTCGGCGTGCAAGTTTTCCAGAAAAACTACATCAACTCGTCATTAAAATGTTCAAAGAAAAAGCGCCCGCAAGCGGACGCTTTTCGCAGATTTGAGTTGGCCGCATTCGCAGCGATTTTAATGAAGCCGTTAGCGCTTCGAGAACTGGAACGATCGGCGCGCCTTAGCGCGGCCATACTTCTTGCGCTCGACCACGCGCGAGTCACGGGTGAGGAAACCACCCTTCTTCAGAACGCTGCGAAGATCGGGCTCGAAATAAGTCAGCGCCTTCGAGATGCCGTGACGCACCGCACCGGCCTGACCGGACAAACCGCCACCGGTCACGGTGCAAATCACGTCATATTGGCCGGCGCGCGCGGCGGCGATCAGCGGCTGCTGAATCATCATCCGCAACACCGGACGCGCGAAATAGACCTCGACCTCGCGGGTATTGACGACCACCTTGCCGGAACCGGGCTTGATCCAGACGCGGGCAACCGCGTCCTTGCGCTTGCCGGTGGCATAGGCGCGGCCGTATTTGTCGACCTTCTTGACATATTTCGGAGCTTCCGGCGCGGCCGGCTTGAGCTGCGACAACTGATCGAGCGACTGCATGGTGTCGGACATCTTATGCGGCCCTCATATTCTTGCGGTTCATCTTGGCAATATCGAGGATTTCAGGTTGCTGGGCTTCGTGCGGATGCTCGGCCCCGGGATAAACCCGCAGATTGCCGAGCTGAACGCGGCCGAGCGGTCCGCGCGGGATCATGCGCTCAATGGCTTTTTCCACCACGCGCTCGGGGAAACGGCCATCGAGAATCGATTTGGCCGTGCGTTCCTTGATACCGCCGATGAAGCCGGTGTGGTTGTAGTAAACCTTGTTGTCGCGCTTACGACCCGTCAGCACGGCATGCGCGGCGTTGATTATGATGACATGATCGCCGCAATCGACATGCGGCGTGTAGGTCGGAAGGTGTTTGCCGCGAAGGCGCATCGCGACAAGCGAAGCGAGGCGGCCGACCACCAAACCTTTGGCGTCGATCAGCACCCACTTCTTCGTCACCTCGGCGGGTTTTGCCGAAAACGTTTTCATGAGAGGAATCCGTGAAAAAGGGAAGGCGCAAAACCAAAAAGCGCCAAACTGCGCGGATTTCTAGAGGGGGGCCGATCGGCCGTCAATGCCAAATAGAAATATTTATCCAAGTAAAATCAGATGGTTGTAAATATGGTTTTATAATACCTCAAAAATCTCTAAGCCTTAGGAATGGAGTAGGTCGCTGTGACGTGGGCGATCGGATCTGGGGATTCGGCGGAAAACAGGTTCACCTCGCCCACCGCAAGCCGCTGGCCGAGCTTCAAAATCCGCGCCGCGGCCAACACGTCCCGTCCGGGCGCACCCTTGCGAAGAAAATTGATGTTCAGGCTCGTGGTGACCGCAAGGCCGACCGGCCCGATGGCCGACAGAAGCACGACATACATGGCAAAATCGGCGAGCGCCATCAGCGTAGGACCCGAGATCGTCCCGCCTGGGCGCAGCATTTGGGCGCTATAGCGCTGACGGAGCCGGCAAGAGGCGCCATCGGCGGCCTCGATCAACATATCGCCGCCACTGAAAGCTTGCGGAAATTCGGCCCCAAGAAAGGTTTCCAACTCAGGCACTGTCATTTTTGCAATTGCCATGCCCGCTGCCTGCCCTCGCCTCGCGATCCTTCTTACAGTACGTTGATGTTAACGCCTCTGCCCTCAGATTGAATAGCAAGCGAACGTTCCGATGACGAGCCAAACCGCCCGAGCCTCCATTGCGCCGTCGCCAATTCTCTTGCGCGAACGTATAGGCCATGTCGCCGTCCTCACATTGAACCGGCCGGACGCCCGCAACAGCCTGTCGGAGGGTCTGATCGCCGAGCTTGACGCCGCGCTCCACGAAATCCACGACGATGCCAAAATACGCGCCGTGGTGATCGCCGCAACGGGAAAAGCCTTTTCCGCGGGCCATGACATGAAGGAATTGACCGCCCATCGCGGCGATGCCGATCGCGGTCGCGGCTATTTTGCAAAAATCATGACGGCCTGTAGTGCCATGATGCAGGCGATCGTGCATTTGCCAAAGCCGGTGGTCGCCGCGGTTCAAGGCATTGCCACGGCTGCGGGATGCCAATTAGTCGCGACCTGCGACCTCGCGATCGCTTCGGAAGCCGCAAGCTTTGCCACACCGGGCGTCGATATCGGTCTTTTCTGCTCAACACCGATGGTGGCGCTTTCGCGTGCCGTTCCACGCAAACAGGCGATGGAAATGCTTCTGACCGGCGAACCGATTTCGGCGGCGAACGCTCACAATATCGGCTTGGTCAATCGGGTTGTGCCTGATGGCACCGAGCGTGAGGCCGCGATTGAAATGGCGCAAAAGGTCGCGCTCAAATCCGCTTATACGATCAAGATCGGCAAGGCAGCCTTTTACCATCAGGCCGAAATGAACCTTGCGGGCGCCTATCGTTACGCGGCGGAAGTGATGACTGAAAATTTGATGGCGCACGATGCCGAGGAAGGGATTGGCGCCTTTATCGAGAAGCGCGAGCCGAAATGGCAAGATAGATAAAGGCGGCGCGCCGTCCGGCGGCAGAGCGATTTGGAATTTCGCACATGAACCACGATAGCTATGACGACAACTACATCCGCGCGATTCTCAACGGCGTGAAGTCCATCGCCATGGTCGGCGCCTCGCCGGTGAATGTGCGGCCAAGCTATTTCGCTTTCAAATATCTTGCGGAGCGAGGTTACGACATGATCCCGGTCAATCCCGGTCACATCGGCAAGACTCTGCTCGGCAAGCCTTTCGTCGCATCGCTGTCCGATATTGGCCGCCCCATCGATATGATCGACATTTTCCGGAACTCAAGCCACATCATGCCGGTCGTCGATGCCGCGCTTCAATTGACGCCGCTACCGAAAGTCATCTGGATGCAGCTTGGCGCGCGCGACGATGCGGCGGCCGAAAAGGCCGAATCCGCCGGCATGAAAGTGGTGATGAATCGCTGCCCGAAAATCGAATATGGGCGGCTTTCTTCGGAAATATCATGGATGGGCGTGAATTCGCGCACATTGAGCGCAAAGCGCCCACCAATGCCGACCCAAGGCATGCGGCTTTCATTGGCGCGCACCAGCGTTAGTGGCGGTGAAACCGCCGCCTCCGATCGGGCCGCGAAAAATAAAACCGACCTCGCCTGATCGGTGCACGCAGCGATTTCGCGAGCCTTGGAGAGCGAGCCTTGGAGAGCGAGCCTTGGAGAGTAAGACCGGACGGTTGCAAACACATCATGTCGCGGGCGCTCTTCTTGACGGCGAGGACAGCGCGCATCAGCATGGCCGCGACATTTGCAAAATAACGCAGAATTGGAAGCAAGTATGACCGATCGTCCTCCAGGATTTTCAACCCTCGCAGTGCACGCCGGCGCGCAACCCGATCCCACGACCGGCGCGCGCGCAACCCCGATCTATCAAACCACGTCTTTCGTCTTTAACGACGCCGACCACGCGGCATCGCTGTTCGGCTTGCAGACGTTCGGAAATATTTACACCCGAATCGGAAACCCGACGCAAGCAGTGCTGGAAGAACGCGTCGCCGCGCTTGAGGGCGGCACCGCGGCATTGGCAACCGCTTCAGGCCACGCCGCGCAGGTCGTCGTCTTTCAGATGCTGCTCAACCCGGGCGACGAGTTTATCGCGGCACGCAAGCTCTATGGCGGCTCGATCAACCAGTTCACCCACGCGTTTAAGAGTTTCGGTTGGAACGTGGTGTGGGCCGATCCGGACGATATCGGCAGCTTCGAACGCGCGGTGACGCCGCACACCAAGGCGATCTTCATCGAGTCGATTGCCAATCCCGGCGGAACGATCACCGACATCGAAGCGATTGCGGCGGTGGCGCGCAAAGCCGGCGTTCCCTTGATTGTCGACAATACGCTGGCGACGCCCTGTCTGATCCGCCCGATCGACCACGGCGCCGACATTGTGGTGCATTCGCTGACCAAGTTTCTCGGAGGTCATGGCAATTCGCTTGGCGGTATCATCGTCGATGCCGGCACCTTCGATTGGTCGAAAGACAAAAAATATCCGATGCTGAGCGAGCCCCGGCCGGAATATCATGGCATCAGGATTCAAGAGACTTTCGGCAATTTTGCGTTTGCGACCGCCTGCCGCATGCTGGGCTTGCGCGATTTGGGGCCGGCGATCTCGCCGTTCAACGCATTTCTGATTCTGACCGGCATCGAAACGCTGCCGCTGCGGATGCAGAAGCATTGCGAAAACGCCAAGGCCATTGCCGAATGGCTTGCCGCGCATCCGGCGGTCGCTTCCGTCAATTATGCGGGATTGGCGGGCGATAAATATAATAATCTCGCGCGCAAATATGCGCCGAAGGGTGCGGGCGCGGTCTTCACCTTCAGCCTCAAAGGCGGCTATGACGCGGGTGTCAATCTGGTCTCCAAACTCAATCTATTCTCGCATCTGGCCAATGTCGGCGACACCCGCTCGCTGGTCATTCACCCGGCCTCGACCACCCACAGCCAATTGGATGATGCCGCCAAAATCAGATCGGGCGCGGCGCCTGACGTTGTGCGGCTGTCGATCGGAATAGAAGACAAGGAAGATTTGATCGCCGATCTCGATCAGGCGTTGCGATCGGGGAACTGAATTCGTTCCTCGTTAACGCTTCCCCCGGCATAGTTTGATTCTAATCGCTGTCGTGTGATTCGGAGCGGAACCATGCGTTGGATGCTACGGCTTGTGATGGCAATGCTTGTAATCGGCGCAAGCCATGCTGCCGATTTACCGCAATCCGACCAAGCGATGCATCGCAAGGCGCCGCGTCACGGTCACACGGCCATGATTGAGGAGGAATCCGACCTCCTCTTCACGCCGTCAGACGGCTTTCCCCGCATCCATTTTCCGCCCGGCACACCGCTCCTTTTGGGTTCCTCGGCGCTCCCCGGTTTTTATGGAACGACCCATTCCTACGAATATCAGGGACCCTATTACGGCGGGACGAATATCAACTACCGGTTCCAGTTGCCTTATGCCTGCGGCGTGCTCGGCTACTGTTGAGGCACGACGAATTAACCGGTTTGCGCGGCGGCCTGAGCGACTTTCCGCGTTGCGCGCGCATGGCGCGATCCCATCAGACGTTCCACCTGAAGAACCGCGAGCACCAAGACCGCGATCGCAACCGCCTGGTGGGTGAGCGCAAGATCCATCGGAACCTGATTGAGCAGCGTGAGAATGCCGAGCGTTGCTTGCAAAGCAAGGAGGCCAGCCAGCCATAACGCGCCATCCACCACCGCCTTGCTGGCGCGCGAAACGGCTGTGTCCACGGCATGAAGAATAGCTAAAACAAGCAGCGTGTACGCCGTCATGCGGTGCTCGAATTGCACGGTCAGCGTGTTCTCGAATAGATTTCGCCACCATGGCGCATCAAAAAAAAGCCGTGCGGCGGAGGGAATGAAGCCGCCGTCGATATCCGGCCAAGTATTGTAAATCTTGCCCGCGCGAAGTCCCGCCACCAGCGCGCCGAGATAGAGCTGAACAAATGTCAGTCCGAGGAGCGCCATCGCGCCGAATTTGAGCCGCGACCGCGCGGCCGAGGGCGCCGCCTCGCCCAGCCTCCGCACCGTCCAGACAATGCTCGCAAAGATGAGAAGCGCCAGCACGAGATGGGTAGCGAGGCGATATTGGGAAACTTCGGCCCGCTGCGAAAGCCCGGAGGCGACCATCCACCATCCGACCGCGCCTTGCAAAGCGCCGAGGCCGAAGATCAGCCATAACCGCCGCCGCAATTCGGCACCAAGCGCCCTGCGCCACAGCAACCAGAGAAACGGCAGCAAATAAACCGCACCGATCACACGTCCCAAAAGCCTGTGGCTCCACTCCCACCAAAAGATCGTCTTGAACTCTTCCAGCGACATGCCGGAATTGAGCTGGCGGTATTGCGGAATCGTTTTGTAGGCGTCGAAGGCATCTTCCCATTGTGCCGCGTCGAGCGGGGGCAAAACGCCAGTGACAGGCTTCCACTCGACAATCGACAGTCCGGACTCCGTCAGGCGGGTGGCGCCGCCCACCAGCACCATGATTGCGATCAGCGCAGCGACCGCGGTCAACCACCGGCGGAGAAAGCGAGTATCCGAGTCTGGAGAGACGGCCATGTCAGTCATCGGCGCCTTTACTTGATTGAAATTGGGCGCACTCTATAGTCCACCCTTCCCCATGCGCAAGACGCGCTTTCGATGCCAAACCGGCGATTTGCCTCATGAAAATTCGTACCCGAAAATTGCTTGGAACGATTGCAATGTTGCTGTTGGTCGTGGTGTGGTCGCTGATGGGCATGACGCTGGCGCAAACACCATGGCTTGCCAATTCCGGCT
Source organism: Bradyrhizobium sp. (assembly GCA_035295025.1). Taxonomy (GTDB): domain Bacteria; phylum Pseudomonadota; class Alphaproteobacteria; order Rhizobiales; family Xanthobacteraceae; genus Bradyrhizobium. The sequence goes on along the minus strand of DATGJS010000135.1, from coordinate 6,236 downwards.
TGTTGCAAACGATCTTTTATGTCGTAGGCGGCCTTGGCTGGGTGGTGCCGGCTATGCCGTTGATTAGCTGGATGTCGCGGCCCGATGCTTAAGAACATCTTCAGGTTCTGACTGAATGACAACCGCGCTCACCTATTTGAAGTTCATGCACCAAAAACTTATTCCGCCCGAGGTTCGATTGTCACCACGAAATGCGGCCTCCACTCGCGCGCCAGCCTTTCCGCCTCCGCGATTTGCTCGCTTGTCATCAGCGCCATAAGCCTGTCGCGTTGTTCTAACGCTGTGAGTTTGGACGTATCGAACAGTTTAATGCCGAGCGGGCCAGGTGGCTTTGTATCGCCAAACGCCGCGGCCAAAGTGAACCACATGAGCGCCCGGACATAATCCTGAGCCGTGCCACGACCTGACGCGTACATGACTCCGATATTGTACTGCGGACTGTGTATCCACGTATCGCCGGGCCGCTCGTAAATCTTGTTCGCCGCCCGTCGATACCATCGAAATGCCTCGGCATCGTCTTGGGCAACGTGGAGGCCACGCTCGTAAGCGATGCCAATCACATTTTCCGCGTAGGACGAGCTTTGATCCGCGGCGATGCGATACCACTTAAAGGCTTCGCCAAGGTTTTGCGCCACGCCAAGTCCTAGAGCATAGGTATCCGCGAGATTGTTTTGGGCTACGAGTAAACCCTGATCCGCGGCCAGTCGAAACCATCTCACCGCCTCGGTTTCGTTTCGTTCGGCACCCCAGCCCCGTTGAAACAAAATCCCAACTTCATTCTGCGCGTCCGACAATCCCTTATCCGCGGCAATTCGCATCCACCTCATTCCCAAGGCGTAGTCCTGTGGAACGCCCAGACCCTTGATGTACATGATCCCGAGAAGGCGCGCCGCACGGGGGTCGTCTTGATCCGCCAAGGACCCCAGCGATCGCAGAGCGGTGACGTAATCGCCCTTACTGGCGGCCAACGCCGCATCCTCGAACTGGCCCGCATTCACAGGAAGGACGGCGAACGCCAAAGCCCATAAAGCCACAGCCAACGATAGGAATGAATTTTTGAACACGACGACCATTTCGGGTTCTTATCTGTCTGAAAACTATATCGGCTCATGGCGCGTCAACAACCGACATCCGGGCTGGCTCGGACACCAAAGCGCGATGAGATTTGGATCAATCGTCCTCGCACTGCCATTGTGTGATGAAGCATGCCATATCCGATGTCGGTTTTGGAAGAAATAGACCCTCGATCCACGACGTCGCGGCCCTGAATTTAAATGAAGATTCCCATCCTCGCGCGCCGTCAGAATTCACGGGAATTCACTGCCCGACAGGAGCACACGCATGGCGCGCAGCGATCGCCACCGCCCATCCCAGCCGATCCGGGGAAGCGCATGCAAGGGGGTGCGACCTTCAGGCTCGATGACCCCTGAAACCGATGATGAGACAGCGCTGGCAAAACCCGCTTCATCCGCCATCACCGCATGTTTGGGCTGCCAGGATGCGCGATCCCCGTAGGGATAAGCAAAGTGTTGGATGTCGCGGCGCAACGCCATCTCAAGAACCGCTTTTCCCATGGTCATTTCGCGCAACGCCTCCTTATCCTTCATATTCGACAACACCGGAAAGTTGACGGTTGCACATCCGATCGTCACAAGCGGGTCGGCCGCAAGCTTGGTCAGACCAGCCCAGTCCATCGATGTTTCCCGTGACAGCGCCGCCAGATCGACGGCGTAGCGGATACAGAGATCCTTGATAGCGGCCGACCGGTCCCGCAGCGTCAGCGAGCGCATCCAGTGCGCCAGATACTCGTAAAGCTGATATTTTTCCGTCACACGTGAAATGTGGAAATGCTTTTCGTCGCGGCCCATCAGGAGGCTCAACCGCGGCTCCCGCGCAATCACCCGCTCAAGCGCGAGCCACCAGGCTTCGCCAATTCCATCCGGAAACGCCGTCGGTACATAGACGGCGAAGGGAACACGGTGCTGCGACAGCACCGGATAGGCAAAGGTCACGAAGTCTTGGTAAATTCCGTCAAAAGTCAAACAGACAAATCGCCGCCGTGACGGCGATGTCACCGCCCTGTGGCATACCTCGTCGATCGAGACGAAATCGCAATTCCAGCGCTTCAATGCGCGGATTGTACGATCGAGAAATTCGGGCGTGATTTCACTTGATTGTAGCGGCTGAAATTTCGCCGTCTGGCGCGGCCGAACCCGTTCAAACCGCACAATGGCGCCGGCGCCCCGCCGTTTCAACCAAATTCGCCCGCTGAAATAGGCAAGCTCCAGTTTCAGGCTCATCAGAAGTTTTTCGGCAAGCGACAACTGCTCGTCTTTCGATCCGGGCGCGCATATCGGCGATTCACGCTCGAAGCGGCTCTATTCTCATTACGGTTTGTTGACATTTGTTTGCAAAAGTCGGCCGAACCGGCGAATTTGAAACAAATTCCATAAAACAGGCATTGCGATGACCATGGCTGCCGCGATCGAAAGCCGCACGGCGGATGCCTCGGCGCGGTCGATGTCAAGTCGCATTGCCCTGGTCGAAGTCCTCACCGATTTTGAGCAGGCCGAGACGGTTTGGCGCAGCCTCGAAAATCAGCAGCAAGTTTTTACCCCCTTTCAGCGCTTTGATTTCCTCGCGCCCTGGCAGCGGCTGGTCGGCGCGAAGGAAGGCCTTCGTCCCTTGATCGTGGTCGCCTATAGCAGGGAGCGTGTGCCCTTGCTGCTGCTGCCGTTGGTGCTCAGCCGATCCCATGGCATTCGCATCGTCCGTTTCATGGGCGGCAAACACGCCACCTTCAACATGGCGTTATGGAACCGGGATTTTATCAAACAAGCGTCCCGTGCCGATCTCGGCCTGCTATTTGCCGCCATCCGCGAACGCGCCGAAGCGGATGTCCTTGCCTTCACCCAGCAGCCGCTAAAATGGCACGACCTGCCAAACCCAATGGCACTACTGCCGCGTCAGCCATCCGCCAATGAATGTCCCCTGATGGCAATTATGCCGAACGGGCCGGCCAAGGCGCCTATCACTCATTCCATGCGTCGGCGCTTGAAAACAAAGGAGGGCAAGCTGAAAAGCTTGCCCGGCTATCGCTATCATGTCGCGACTGAGAATGCCGATATCAAACGATTGCTCGATGCATTTTTTCGAATCAAGCCGCAGCGGATGGCGGAGCAAAATCTGCCGAATGTCTTCGCGGAGACAGGCGTTGAGAATTTCATTCGCGAAGCCTGCGTGAGGCGTTTGCCCGGCAGCGGTCGCGTCATCGATATCCACGCCCTTGAATGCGCCGACGAGGTGCTCGCCCTTTTCGCCGGCGTCGCCGACGATTGCCGTTTTTCGTCGATGTTCAACACCTACACCATATCGGAACATTCACGTCATAGTCCGGGCCTTATCCTGATCCGCTACATCGCGGACCGCTACGCCGAACGCGGATATCATGCTCTCGACCTCGGAGTCGGATCGGATGATTACAAGCGGTTATTTTGCAAGGTGAGCGAACCCATCTTTGATAGTTTCATCCCGCTGAGTTGGCGCGGCAAAATAGCGGCCGGCGTATTGTCTGCTGCTACTCGCGCCAAGCGTTTGGTCAAACAAACCCCTGCGCTTCTGCGTCTCGTACAGGGGTTTCAGCGCGGCTTTCGATGACGCTCTCCAATCAAGCCGCGGCGACCCGCAAGCCGGGATCGACGGCGTCCGAGGATAGGACAGGCCCACTCAACATCGTTACCCGGCTGAAACCGGCCGCCGTGAGCTGATCGCACATTAGCTGGCGAGCCTCCGCGGGAGTGGAGGCATCTGGAACCAATACCGCGCGGGCCTGCGTGGTCAAAAGCTCCGCCGGCAAATCTGAAGCGCTTCCCGCATCCAAGAGGACATGGTCGTAAACCCCGAGCAACGCATCAATAACTAACCCAAGCCGCGGCGATTGCAGCAGGGTCGGGTCCGATCCCGACCGTCCCGAATTCACAAGGTGCGCCCGCGAAAGCCGATCCTTGGTAATCGCCTGCCCGAACGACGCCTCGCCTCGCATCAGCTCCGCAAGTCCCGGCGCGTTTGGATCGGCGGATACGGCCGACAAAGTATGGGAGTCCGCCGACAAATCGACCACAACGACCCTTACGCGACGCGCCAGCAAACGCGCGATCGTCAAGGCCGTCAACGTCATGCTTTCGTTCGACGCCGTGCCGAGCACCGTGACTTTACGCGCCGCCACTCCCTCGCCGAGCAAATCCGCCGCGAGGCGTTCGACTTCCCCGAATTCGGGCGCCGCATCCGAAATGGACATGCTGACGCGAGCTTCGGAAGAGGTCTCGTTGGCCGCGGTGCTTGTGAAGGCATCTGCCGCCGGCGAACGCAACGGAGCCAGTGGCGCGGACGAAAGCGCCGCCATCGCGCGGGGCGCCGTCATGCGCAGCAATTCGCCGGTGATGATGAGACCGGTCGAAAGCATCAAAATCGTCAATGTCGCAAGCAGCACGATAGGCAACTTCTTCGGATAGGCCGGACTGTTGGACACGCTTGCGCGGGAAATGATCCGGCCGTCCGCTGGCGCCGCCTCGATATTTTCGCGGGTATTGGCCTCGCGATATTTTGCGAGATAGGATTCGAGCAGATCGCGCTGCGCCTTGGCTTCGCGCTCCAGCGCCCGGAGCTGCACGTCCTGACCGTTGGTCGAGCTTGCCTGCTTCTTTAACTGATCGAGGCTGACGCTCAAATCGTCCACCCGGACGCTCGCAATGCGCGCATCATTGTCCAGGGAACGGGATATCTTGCTCGCCTCGTCGCGCAACTGCCGGTCAAGATCGGTGAGTTGCGCCTTGAGTTCCTTAATGCGCGGATGACCGTCGAGCAACGTCGATGATTGTTCGGCCAGTTGCGCGCGCAACGTCACGCGCTGCTCGGTCAGGCGGCGGATCAATTCCGAATTGAGCACCTCGGAAGCCTCGATCGGCTTTCCGCTCTGAAGCATTTCGCGGATCAGGCGCGCTTTCGATTCCGCGTCCGATTTCAAGGCCCGCGCATTGTTCAATTGCGTGTTGAATTCGCCCATCTGTTGATTGGAAAGCGTGGTGTTGTTGGTGCCGATGAAGAGGCTGGATTTCGACCGGAAATCCTCGACGCGGGATTCCGCTTCCGCCACCTTCTTGCGCAGGCTTTCGATTTCACCGGCCAGCCATTGGCTCGCCGATTTGGCTTGATCGCGCCGCGCGCCTTGCTGAAGCACCAGATAACCGTCGGCGATCGAATTGGCGACCTTGGCCGCGAGATCCGGATCGCGCGACTGGAATTCAACGACCACAACGCGCGATTTATCGACCGCGTAGGCGGTGAAGCGATCGTAATAGGCGTCTAGCACCCGCTCTTCCGGGGTCAGAGACATGGGGTCACGGCCGATCCCGACCAAAGCGAGCAGCGATTTGATGGGTGAAAACCCGCGCAGGACCGGGTCGAATTCCGGTAATTCCGCAAGCTTATTCTTTTTGATGACATCGCGCGCCAGGTCGCGCGACAACAATAGCTGCACTTGACTGGTCACCGCCTCGGGATCGAGTGCGTTGCGCTCGTCATTGCGCTCGCCATTGGGTCTTAGAAAGATATTGTCCCGCCCGTCGATCAGAATGCGGGCTTCGGATTTATATCGCGAGGTGATCATGTTGACGGCAGCCACCGACAACACGGCGGCTATAAGCGTCGGGACGATGATCCAATTTCGCTTGCGGGCCAGGGCTTGGCCGATCGCGATAAAATCGAGGTCGCCGACCGCCGCCAAATCCGAGGGCGGGTTCGCGAACGAAGCGGATTTGGAGCGGGCTTGCGGGGCAATCGCCTTCCCCCAACGCCAAAACGCCAAACGCATCGGACACTCCCGCAGACGCTACGACTCTACCTGACCCGCCGCGATTACACTCAATTAAGGTTGCCGCTGGGTTAATTCACTTTCTACGCCTTAATCTTGGAAGTCGTCGGACGCCGTGGTCACGCTTTGTTAACCATGGAAGTCCTTAATCGGAATCAACATTCGATCATGGGTTTTCGATGCGAGGCGCGCGCGGCCACATAGGCTGTCTATTGACCGGTCTTTTGCTTGCGGGCTGCATGCAGACGGCAACGCCGGTCGCGATGGGGCCGCGCAACGACCTCGACGCCATGGCCTATGGTGGCGCGGCTTCTTATCCGGCTTATCCAGCACAGGCTTATTCAACGCCGATGGCCACGGATTCCTC
>DATGJS010000134.1:0-8508 GCA_035295025.1 Bradyrhizobium sp. | reverse complement strand
GGCGATGGTGGCAAGAAAGCCCGATTCACCAAGGAGAGCACGAAGTAAGTCGTAAACCATCGCGCGGGGAATGTCGGATGATGCGACGTACCTGTGGTGACTATGCTTGTGTGCTTTTTACTTTCGCGCACAAGGCTATGGGTGCGGCGGGCACCCGGCATTCCCTGCGCCCTGTTTCCATTGGATGGGCGGTCAACGCAAAACCCGGGCGTGTTGTGCCGCGGGGATGTGAACGCATGAGCGGCAATCGCGCATAAAGCCATACGCCAGCCGCCCTTGATCTTGCCGATAACCTGACGTTACTAGACCGGAGGGACTTGGAACCCAAGAATATTTCGCCGGGAGAAATGTCAGTCATGGGACCGTTGCAGGGCGTCAAAGTCATCGACATGACGACCGTGCTGATGGGCCCCTATGCCACCCAAATGCTCGGCGATTACGGGGCCGACGTCATCAAGGTCGAAAGCCCCGAGGGCGATGTGACGCGCTTGATCGGCCCGACACGTCATCCCGGCATGGGGCCGGTGTTTCTCAACACCAACCGCAGCAAACGCTCGATCGCGCTCGATTTGAAGAAACCAGGCGGCCGCGACGCGGTCCTGCGGCTGATTGGGTCCGCCGACGTGCTGGTTTACAATGTGCGTCCGCAAGCCATGGCGCGCTTGCAACTCGGCTATGACGTGGTCTCGAAGATCAATCCGCGCCTGATCTATGCCGGCGTGTTCGGATTCGGCCAGGAGGGTCCCTACGCCGCCAAGCCCGCTTATGACGATCTGATCCAAGGCGCGACCGCGTTACCGGCGTTGATCGCGCAAACGAGCGACGGAATGCCGCGTTATGTCCCCAACGCGCTGGTCGATCGCATTGTCGGAATCACGGCCGTTGGCGCGATCTGCGCAAGCCTCGTGCATCGTGACCGCACCGGGCGAGGCCAGCGCGTGGACATTCCGATGTTCGAGACCATGGCGGGCTTTGTCATGGGCGATCATATGGGAGGCCTGACCTATGAGCCGCCGCTGGATAAAGGCGGCTATGCGCGGCATTTATCGCGCGACCGAAGGCCCTATAAAACGTCCGACGGCTACATCTGCGTCATCGTTTATAATGACAAGCAGTGGGAGAATTTCTTTCAGGCGACCGGGCGCGACGATCTGCGCCGCGACCCGGTTTTTTCGACCTTCGCCGGCCGCGCCGGCAATATCGACACGGTTTATGCCGAATTGGCGCGCATTTTTGAGACGAAAACCACGACGGAGTGGCTCGATCTGCTCAACAGAGCCGACGTGCCTGTCATGCCGATGCACGACTTGATAAGCATTTTGCAGGACCCGCATCTGGTCTCGACCGGCTTCTTTCCGCTCGTCGATCACCCGAGCGAAGGAAAAATCCGCAGCATGAAGGCCCCGGCGCAATGGTCGGAAACCCGGGTGGAGCCGTCCCGGCTGGCGCCGCGCTTGAACGAGCATGGGCGGGAGATTCTTGAGGAGGCTGGATTCTCCGCCGACGAGATCGAAAGCCTGATACGCGAGGGCGCCACGAAGGCGGTTTGAGATCATGGATTTCGCGCTCAGCCCCAATCAGGAATCGATCCGCGACGCGGTCGCGAAAATCTGCGCGCGCTTCGACGACGCTTATTGGCTGAAGAAGGACAAGGAAGGCGGTTACCCCGCCGACTTCCACCAAGCGCTGGCCGAAGCCGGCTGGCTCGGCATCTGCATCCCGGAAGGATATGGCGGCTCGGGTCTGGGCATTGTCGAAGCCGCGATCATGATGCGCGCGATCGCCGAATCCGGCGCTGGCATGTCGGGCGCGTCCGCCGTGCATATGAATGTGTTCGGGCTCAATCCCGTCGTGGTGTTCGGCACCAGGGAACAATGCCAGCGAATGCTGCCGCCGATCGTTTCGGGCGCGCATAGATCGTGCTTTGCGGTCACCGAGCCCAATACCGGCCTCAACACCACGCAATTGAAGACCCGCGCGGTGCGCTCTGGCGACAAATATGTCGTCAACGGCCAGAAGGTGTGGATTTCCACCGCGCAAGTCGCCGAGAAAATCCTTCTGCTGGCGCGCACCACGCCGCTTGAAGAGGCCAAGCGTCCGACCCACGGCTTAAGCCTGTTCTATACGGATTTCGATCGCCGCCGCATTTCGGTGCGCGAAATCGAAAAAATGGGCCGCAAGGCGGTCGATTCCAACGAGCTCTTCATCGAGAATTTTGAAATCCCAATGGAAGACCGGATCGGCGAGGAGGGCCGTGGTTTCGAATACATCCTCCACGGCATGAATCCCGAGCGCATTTTGATCGCGGCCGAGGCGGTCGGGCTCGGCCAAGTGGCGTTGTCGCGTGCCTCAGCTTACGCGAAAGAGCGCAACGTGTTCAATCGTCCGATCGGCAAGAACCAGGCAATCCAGCATCCCCTGGCGAAAAACTGGATGGAGCTGGAAGCGGCCTGGTTGATGACGCTAAAGGCCGCCTGGCAATATGATCGCGGCCAGAGTTGCGGTCCGGCGGCCAATGCGGCGAAATATCTGGCGGGCGAGGCCGGCTTTCACGCCTGCGAGCAGGCCGTGATGACCCATGGCGGCTTCGGTTATGCACGCGAATTTCATGTCGAACGTTATTGGCGCGAATCCTTGATTCCGCGCATCGCGCCGATTAGTCCTCAGCTCATTCTCAGCTTCATCGCCGAAAAGGTGTTGGGCTTGCCGAAGTCGTATTGAGGTTTCACCCGGAAATGTAACATCACCCCTTGTCATTCCGGGGCGCCTGAAAGGCGAACCCGGAATCCATCGTGCCACAGGAGCATTGGGAGAAATGGATTCCGGGTTCATCGGGCTGCCCCGGAATGACGCCAGCACTTACAAGGATAAATCATGACCCGTCTTAAGGCCGCGCTCGATCCACGCTCCGTCGCCATCATCGGCGCCTCGGAAAACCCCAATAAAGTCGGCGGTCGCCCGGTGCATTACCTCGACAAGTTCGGTTTCAAGGGCAAGATATTCCCGATCAATCCCTCGCGCGCGGAAGTGCAGGGCCACCGATGCTACAAAAGCCTCGGCGATTTGCCCGAGGCGCCCGAAATGGCGATTGTCGCGGTTGCCGGCGACAATGCGATCGGCGTGGTGGAAGATTGCGCCGCGCATGGCGTCAAGATTGCGGTGGTGATGGCCTCGGGTTTCGGTGAGGTCGATGCGATCGAAGGCAAGGCAAAAGAACGGCGGATGGTGGAAGCCGCGCGACAAGCCGGCATGCGCATCGTCGGGCCCAATTCGCAAGGGCTTGCCAATTTCGGCACCGGCACCATCGCAAGCTTCTCCACCATGTTCATGGAGATGGAGCGCGCGGAAGGCCATGTCGCCATGTTGAGCCAAAGCGGCGCGCTTTCATCGGTGCCGGTCGGGTTTTTGGCTCAGCGCGGTATCGGCGTTCGTCATACGCATGCGACCGGGAACGATTCCGATATCACCGTCGGCGAATTGGCCATTGCGGTCGCCGAAGACCCGCAAGTCAAATTGTTGTTGCTGTATCTCGAAAGCATCCCCGAAACGAAATATCTGGAGGAACTCGCGGCGGTCGCCTTGGACCGCGACCTGCCGATCATCGCGCTGAAATCGGGCCGCTCGGAGGCCGGGCGCCAAGCCGCGCAATCGCATACTGGCGCGCTCGCCAATGAGGACCGCGTGGTCGATGCCTTCTTCGAGCAGCACGGCATTTGGCGCGCGCCGGACATGCGGGGGCTCGTGGAGGCGAGCGAGCTTTATCTTAAAGGTTGGAATCCGAAGGGCAGGCGGCTTGTCGCCATCAGTAATTCCGGCGCGGTCTGTGTCATGACGGCGGACGCGGCCACGGCCGTCGGCATGCCGATGGCAAAACTCTCAACTGAGACCGACAAAAAGCTCAAGAACATTCTGCCGAGCTTTGCGACCACCACCAATCCGATCGATCTGACGGCGGCGCTGTTGTCGAACAGCCGGCTGTTCGGCGATATCTTGCCTGTTATCGCCGAAGATCCGGCCGCCGATGCGTTCCTGATCGGCGTTCCCGTCGCGGGGCCCGGCTATGACGTGGAGGCGTTTGCCCGCGACGCGGCCGCCTTCGGCAAAAAAACCGGAAAGCCGCTGGTGATCGCGGCGACCCAGAAGAGCGTCGCCGATCAATTCGCGGGCGCAGGCTCATCGGTCTTTCCGACCGAGACCGAGGCGGTGGCTGCCTTGCATCAGTTTCTCGCGCATCGTGAATTGATGGCCCGGGCAAAAGCGCGCAAGGCGCAACCGCCAAAGGTGGGACCGCTGGCGTCGGTGTTGGCATCGCAGACAATGCTGAACGAGGCCGACAGCCTGGCGCTGTTGGCGGCGCGCGGCATTGCCGTGGTGGCGCATCGGCTCTGCCGGTCGCGCGCTGAAGCGGTCGCGGCCTTTGAGGCGATCGGTGGGCCGGTCGTGGTCAAGGGATGTTCGGCCGATATCGCCCACAAATCCGAACTTGGACTGGTCAAGCTCGGCGTTGCCACCCGCGAGGAGGCGGGCGAGGTCTGGGCGCAGATGGAAGCCATCATCCGCAAGCATGGCGCGCGGTTTGACGGCGTGATCGTGGCGGCGATGGCGTCAGGCCGCCGCGAGATCATGATCGGCGCGCATCGTGACGGCGTGTTTGGTCCGGTGGTGGCCGTTGGCGATGGCGGCAAATATGTCGAGATTTTTCGCGACACCGCGCTTCTGCTTCCACCGTTTTCGAGGGAAGAGGCGATGGCGGCGTTTCATCGGCTGCGAATCGCCCCGTTGTTCAAGGGCGTGCGCGGTGAGCCGCCGATGGATGTCGAGGCGCTGTGTGACGCGGTGATGCGAATCGGGGACTTGATGTGTGATCCCTCGGCCCAGGTGATGAGCCTCGATCTCAATCCCGTTTTGTTGGATAGTATGGGGCAGGGTTGCGTGGTCGTGGATGCCGTGGTGTTTCAGGCGTGATTCCAAGCACTGTCGCGCGGCAAGGGAAATTTTGAAAGCGAACCGGTCGCTTGCGAGCATTGATCGCGCCGGCTCGGCCGGATACGATCTAGCTAGAAAGAGTCCGCTGGCCAGAGCGGCGGCACGAACCCAAGATAGCTTAAGGTGAAAGATGGCCCGCATCGACTATTGCGATACTTCAAAATCGAACGACCGCACGCGCGAGATTCTGGGTAAGAATCGTAACGCCAATATCTTCCGCATGATGGCGCACTCGCCGAGTTATTTTGAGCAATATTGCCGGTTGGGCGGTGCCATTCGTCACCGGGGCGAGCTTGATCCCGTGGTCCGGGAGCTTGCGATTACGCGCACGGGTATCCTGTGCGAGTCGTCCTATGAGGTCGTGGCCCATAAGCGCATCGGCAGGAATGTCGGGGTCACCGACGAGCAGAACGCGGCGCTGGAGAATTGGCAGGCCGCGACATGTTTCAACGAGGTCGAGCGCGCCGCGCTGGCTTTCACCGACGAGATCATTCGTCTTCGCCGCCCGACCGACGCCACCTTCAAGGCGATCGCCGCTAAATTGACGCCGACCGCGCTGGTCGAATTGCAGCTCGCGGTGGGCTTCTACATCATGACGTCGAAGTTTTTGGAAACCTTCGATATCGACATGCAGCCGGTGGAGCAGGTGGTGTGAGGAGCAACTGTTTGATGTAACGCGGAGCGGTGAGCGCTGATCCGGTTGGCAAAATCAGGACTCGCCAATCGCATCGGCGCGCCGCTCGGATGGGGTCACCGCAAAACGCTTTTTGAACGCGCGGTTGAAATAAGAAAGATCGCCAAATCCGCATTCAAGGGCGATTGCGCCGATCGACCGGACATTGTTGCCGCGGTGGCCGAGCAGATCATGGGCTCGTTCTAAGCGTCTCTCGAGCAGAAAGGCCGATAGGGTGGTATCGTCGTTCTCAAATAACATTTGCACGTAGCGTGCGGATACGTGATGGCGGAGCGCGAGCCAGTCGGTTGTCAGTTCACGGTTGCCGAGATTTTCGAGCACGTCGGCTTTGATGGCGATCAGGCGGGCAGTGGCCGTGCTCCGGCCTTCCATCGCCATGGCGATATCCGGCGAAGGTCCAAGCGCGTGCGCGACGAGTTGATAAAGGTGAGTGGCGATAGATCGCCGGACTTCTTCGGTGGTTGGGCCCTTGTAATCCAGAAGGAAGCCAACATAGGCCTTGAGAATTTGCAGAGGCTCGGATTTGGCGGGTATCACGCGCATGAGCACGGCATCGAGATTGCGAACGCGCGATGTCAGAGCTTGCCGAGGAAGCGAAAGGCCAATAACCGATCCTGGCGTTGGCCGGGTAAACACGCTCGGCTCCAGCGCGGAGATGGCAAAACCTTCGCCCGCGTTCAGATAATTCTCGTTGCTCCGCGCCTTGATGGTCACGGGCCCCGCCAGGTTGATGATGATGCTGATATTGTCCTCGCCATCGGCAAGCAGTTCGGGAGTTCGCTCATCGCGCAAGCCGCTCAGGTGAGCCCTCGCGATCATGATGCCGGGCCACGCGTAGCCTCTAATATCCACCTTCAGGGTAGAGCCGGGAAGCGGCTGACTTTCGATCCTCATTCCCTGTCTGGCGACCACGTCACACCAGATACGAACCCGGTCCTGTTCCGGTAGCCGGTCGGTTGAGAACTCAAATGCGCTTCCGTCAGTGGATTCACCGAACATTCGTCTTGCCCCGCCCCGCCCCAACCCAGCCCGCCGCATCATGGCAACAGGCATAAAAAAAGGGAACTTATTTCGTATAGGGCCATGGCGTGTTCGCCCTAGTCCAAGTTTTGGAGCGATATTGCCGGTAGGTTTGGCCAACGAAGGGATCGCAACCGATCGGGTTGTCCTGAGCGCGACGATGAGGAGAACGGCCATGTCACGGATATTTAAGACTACGAGTTGGAAAGCATCGCTTGTTCTTGGTGGAATGGTTCTCGCCAGTTCCGCCTTGGCTCAACAAGTCACCTCAAAGCAAGTCGCTAACGAGTGGAGCATCGTCAAATACGACATGGGCTTGCTTGCCGCTGCGAAAAAGCAGAATTCAACGGAAGCCTACGATCAGGCGAAGCAAAGGTTAAACGACGATTTGGCGAAATACGAGGCCGACAAGAAACAGTTGAAGGCCCAGCAAATAGCCGCGGGACAATCGAAAGAGGTAAAGGCGATGACGGCTTCCAAGGACACGGAGAAGAAGGACACGAAGAAGCCGACGGCCTCCACGACGGAACGGACGGCATCCACGGCGTCGCCGCCGCCGAAAATCACCATGCCTGCCGCCCAGCCGATAACGCCGCCGAGGAAGCCCTGACGACATCGTTTGCGCAACGCTCCGGAATTACGATTTCAACACGCTCGCAAGGGAACAAGCCATGAAAGCGCCAATCGCAATTCGGCGCGGCGTACTTCCGGACGCGACGATGAGGAGAACGGCCATGTCACGGATACTTAAGACCGCGAGCCTGAAAGCATCGCTGATCGTTCTCGGCGCGCTGGTGCTGGCGGGTCCCGCGATGGCGGATGAATTGGACAATCTGATTCAGCAGGCCGAGTCACTGGTACCGGTGGGAACCACGACATATTATTCTGGAAACGTGCCAATCTCGCTGCAACAAAAGGAGGCGGATGAAGCGGTCAAAAAGGCGACGGATGAGGTAGCCGAAGCGAAGACCCTGAAGCAGACCGAAGACGCGGCGACAGATCTCGCGAAGGCTAACGCCCAGCTCACCGCCGCCAACCAGGCGGCCGCCCTTGTGACGCAAGGGCGGGATAATATGGCAGCGGCGACGGCAACCAATCTACAGATGGCGAAGCAAGCTTTCGCGGCTGACCAGAATCTGAGCCCCAATGATCCCAAGTATCAGCATGATCAACAGGCGCTTGCTTTGGCAAGCATGGAGGCTACCATCGCGGCGAATGCGAACGGCCAGACCTTGGCGACGATGGACCAATTGAAGGCGCATGCCGAGCTTGCGCTGGCATTGCAACAGCTTCAAACGCTGGTGAAACAGCAACCGCCCGCGACCCCCGACCAAATTGCCCAGGCAAATGCGGCGATCAACCAGTGGAAGGCCGCGGTCGGCCAGGCCGACCAAGCCGCGGCGAACATCCCGACCGCCACCAAAGTCGCGGATTCCGCTCTGGCGGTCGGGGCCGCGCAAGCCAATCTGGCGGCGGCGAACGCCGCGGAGGATGTTGCGCGATCGAGAAAAATCGGCGAAGCGAGAAAAACCGACGAAAGAAAAATCGAGCCGGAAGGAGATGCGCGCCTCAAAGCCTCCAGGGAGAAGGAGGGTGCCGAGAATCGCAAACGCGAGGTGCGGCTCGACAAGGACAAGGCGGAGCCGCGCGAGCGGCGTCTGTCGAAGGTGCAAGAAAGCAAACTCGCGCCCGCGCGGACACGCGCGCCGAATGCCGAACCCATCACCGCGCCCCATCCCACCCTCGCCAACGCGCCGCCGCCGGCTACGGTCCACCGGCCTTGACGCGACAAGGCCGAGGCCGCGGTG
>DATGJS010000133.1:0-4377 GCA_035295025.1 Bradyrhizobium sp. | reverse complement strand
GCTGGCGAGCCGCGACGGCACTTATATTGTGAACCGGATTCGGGGCGCGCTGGGATCTAGCCCGATTTGAATGGGAATTTGATGCATCGCAGCAAAAGACCTTGACATGAGTTGAAGGTGAGTGCTTACTCACAAGCATGAGCACCCTTCGCATGACCAGCGATCTGCGCCGGCAATTGATCCTGAGCGCGGCCAAACGTTGCTTCGCCCGGCACGGCTTTGCCGGCACCACCACCAAGAGCGTGGCCGCGGCGGCCTCGATTTCCGAAGGTTTGCTGTTCAAGCATTTTCCAAGCAAATCGGCGCTTTATGCTGAAATCCTGGCGGAAGAATGCGAGGCCGATCCGGCGCTGCATCGTCTGCGCGAGCTTGAGCCTTCGACACGGACCCTGGTGGTGCTGATCCGCGAATTGGTCCGTCATTTCCAAGACGTGCCGGCGACGCCCGATCAGCAGGAAGCCCAACGCATCCGTTTGATGCTGGCAAGCCATCTCGACGATGGCGAGTTTGCCCGCCTGATTTACAAAAAGATCGAGGGGCTGATTGGACCGATGTTCATCGCCTCGCTGCGACGTGCAATCGAGGCGGGAGAAGCCAAACAGGCCCATTGCGAACCGATGAACCTGTTCTGGTTTGCCCATCACACGGTGCTGATGTCGACATTGACGCGCCTGCCGGCGACGCCGTGCCTTTGTTACGGCGATGCCGGCCATCTCGAACGACAGCTTTGTGAATTCATCCTTCGCGGCATCGGCGTAAGCGAGACCGCGATCGCCGACTATCTCAATCGCGAAATTTTAAGCGATGGCGGACAGCCGGGCGTGAAAGAAAGCGTGCGATCATGAACATCGTGACGGACTCCCAGATTTCCGGCCGGCCCATCGGCGACAAACCCCAAGCGCGGCCGGTTCGGATGGGGCGATGGTTTGTCATTGTCGGCGGACTATTGGTCGTCTTGGTCGGCGGTCTTGTCGGGTTCAACGCCTTCCGCAGCCACGCGATCGCGCAATTTTTCGCCAACAACAAACCGCCGCCGGCCGCGGTGACGGTCGCCGAGGCGAAGTCGGAGGTCATTCCCAATTTGCTGATGGCGGTCGGCGATCTCGCTTCGGTGCATCAGGTGAACGTCACGAACGATGTCGCCGGGCGGGTCACCGATATCATGTTTGCCGCCGGGGCTTCGGTGAAAGCGGGAAGCCCGCTCGTGCAATTGTTCGACGGTCCCGAACAAGGCGATCTGGCGAGCTACAGAGCGCAAGCCACCGGCGCTTTGCTGGCGCTTGAGCGCGCCAAGCAGCTCGCGGCGCGTCAATACGGCCCGCAAGCCACCGTCGATGCGGCGCAGGCGACCTATGACCAGGCCAATGCGGGGATCGCCAAGACCGAGGCGATCATTTCGCAGAAGCTCGTGCGCGCTCCGTTCGACGGCGAGCTTGGTGTCCGCCATATCGAGGTCGGCCAATTTCTTAATGCCGGCGCGCAGATCGTCACGTTGACTGATCTGTCGATGCTCTATGCCAACTTCACCGTGCCGGAAAAGGGAAGTGCTGCGCTCAAGGTCGGACAGACCGTGCGGATCGCGGTGGACGCCTATCCGAACAAGAGCTTCGAGGGCAAGATCACGACGATCGAGCCGCAGATCGCCGCCGATACGCGCAATATCCGCGTTCAGGCCACGATCGCCAATCCCGATCGCATCCTCAAGCCCGGCATGTTCGCGACCACGACGGTGGTGCTGCCGGACAAGCCGCCGGTCGTCACCGTACCGGAAACCGCCGTCGATTACACGCTCTACGGCGATTCGGTTTTTCTGATCACCGAGAAAAAGCAGGACGACGGCAAGACCGGCCTCAGCGCGGTGCGCACCTTTGTACGGACCGGCAACCGGGTCGAAGGGCGCGTCGAAATCCTGCAAGGACTGAAGGCCGGCGACCGCGTGGTCGCGGTCGGTCAGCTCAAGCTGCAATCGGGCGCGGCGGTCGCGATCTCGACCGAGCCGCCGCCGTCGATTCCGGCGAACCCGCCGCGTTATTGATCCAACAAGCCGGAGTGATCCGCAGATGGTCTGGACCGACATTTTCATCAAACGGCCGGTGTTGTCGGTGGTTGTCAGCCTGCTGATCCTTTTGATCGGCTTGCGGGCGGCGAGCGTGCTGCCGATCCGTCAATATCCCAAACTGTCGAACACGGTGGTGAATATCACCACCGTCTATCCCGGCGCCTCGCCCGACCTGATTCAAGGCTTCATCACCACGCCGATCGAACAGGCGGTGGCTTCCGCCGAAGGCGTGGACTACATGACCTCGTCCTCGGTGCTCGGCACCAGCACCATCCAGGTTTATATCAAGCTGAATTTCGATCCGAACCAAGCCTTGACCGAGGTTCTCGCCAAGGTGAATTCGGTCAAATATCTCATTCCCAAGGAATCCAACGATCCGATCGTCACCAAGACGACGGGGCAGACCACGGCGGTGATGTATCTCGGCTTCTCCTCGGAAACGCTGTCGGGATCGGCGATCTCCGATTATCTGACGCGCGTGATCCAGCCGGTGCTCTCGACCGTCGATGGCGTCGCCTCGGCCGATATTCTCGGTGGCCAGACTTTTGCGATGCGGCTGTGGCTTGATCCGGTCCGCATGGCGGGCCGCAATATTTCGCCCTCGGATGTCTCGGCCGCGATTGCCGCCAATAACTTCCAGGCGGCGGCCGGCCAATCCAAGGGATTCTTCATCGTCTCCAACGTCTCGGCCAATACCGATCTGCAAAATCTCGATCAATTCAAGCGCATGATCGTCAAATCCAAGGACGGCGGATTCGTCCGGATCGACGATATCGCAACCGTTGAATTGGCGGCCCAAAGCACCGACGCCAGCGTCGCCTTCAATGGCGAGCACGCGATTTTCATCGGCGTGCAGGTGACGCCGCAAGGCAATCCATTGACGCTGGTGAAAGGCGTGCGCGCGCTGTTTCCCGAGCTTGAACGCAATTTGCCGCCGTCGATGAAGATGAAGGTCGCTTACGATTCCACCAAATTCATTCAGTCCTCGATCGACGAGGTGGAAAAGACGCTGGGCGAAGCCGTCCTGATCGTGATCGTGGTGATTTTCTTGTTTCTCGCCTCGTTCCGCTCGGTGCTCATTCCGGTGGTGACGATTCCCTTGTCGCTGATCGGCGTGTGCAGCTTGATGCTGATGGCGGGTTTCAGCTTCAACCTCCTCACACTTCTCGCCATGGTGCTCGCGATCGGGCTCGTGGTGGACGACGCCATCGTCGTGGTCGAGAACATCCATCGCCATTTGGAGGAAGGCAAGCCGCCGGTTCAGGCGGCCATGATCGGCGCGCGCGAAATCGTCGGCCCCGTCATCTCCATGACCATTACGCTTGCCGCCGTCTACGCGCCGATCGGATTTCTCGGCGGGTTGACCGGTTCGCTGTTCCGCGAATTCGCCTTTACGCTTGCGGGTTCGGTGATTGTGTCCGGCGTGATCGCGCTGACATTGTCGCCGATGATGTGCTCGGTGCTGCTCAAGAACACCGAAGAGAGCCGGTTTGCCAAGCTCGTGAACCGGGTGTTCGGCGCGATCACGCATATGTATGGCCGCCAGCTCGACCGCTCGCTCGATTACCGCCCGATCACGGCGCTGTTTGCGACGACGATCCTCGCTCTCGTGGGATTTTTGTGGCTGCATACGCCGAGCGAGCTTGCGCCGGAAGAAGATCAGGGAATCGTGTTCGCGGTGACGAAGGCGCCGAAATACGCCAATATCGACTATGTCGATTTCTATGGCGACAGGCTCGACAAAGTCTTTGCCAAATTTCCGGAGACCGATCTGCGCTTTGTGCTCAACGGCATCAACGGGCCGCAAGGTGGGATCGCCGGCATGTTGCTCACGCCCTGGGACGAACGCAAACGCTCCTCGATCAAGCTGAAGCCATTGGTGCAGGCCGAGCTGAGCAAGATCGAGGGCATCAATGCCTTTGCGTTCAACCTGCCGCCGCTGCCCGGCGGTCCGGGCGGCCTGCCGGTTCAGATGGTGATCAGTTCGACCAACGGCTTCCAGGCGGTTTATGAGCAGATGCTCAAACTGAAGGACGCCGCGCGTAAGAGCGGCTTGTTCATCGTTTCCGACAGCGATCTGGATTTCAACCAGCCGGTGGTGCGCATCAAGGTCGATCGATCGAAAGCGAGCGATCTGGGCCTCACCATGCAGAGCATCGGCAATACGCTTGCGACCATGCTCGGCGGAAATTACGTCAACCGTTTCAACCTCGAGGGCCGATCCTATCAAGTCATCCCGCAGGTGCCGCGCGAGGCGCGCTTAAGCCCTGAATCGCTCGGCACATATTATCTTTCGACCCCGACCGGCCAGCAGATTC
>DATGJS010000132.1:0-5698 GCA_035295025.1 Bradyrhizobium sp. | reverse complement strand
TCTCCGATCACCGTGTCGCAATGGCCGAGATTGGAAGTCGCGGCCTTGGCGACGCCGTCGATCTCGCGGCTCACGGAAGTGAAGCCCTCGTGAACGCGATGGATGATGCCCTGAATCTGCTCGGCGCCTTCGCCGGCATGTTTCGCCCGCGACGAAGCATCTCCGCTCTCGCCGATCAAATTACCGACCTGGCCGTCGAGATCGCGCACCGTATCGCCGATCAAATGCGTCGCCTGCCGTGTCGCTTCGGCGAGGCTTTTGACTTCGCTGGCGACAATGGCAAAGCCCTTGCCCGCGGCACCGGCTCTCGCCGCCTCGATGGTGGCATTGAGCGCCAGCAGGTTGGTTTGCCTGGCGATCGCCTCGATCGAGCCCGATACTTTTGCGACTTGGGTCAGCGCGGTGCCGACCGCGCCAAGGCGGCTTTCGATGCGGCCCACCGCCGCGATCAGTTCGGCGATGTGCTGTACCGCCGTCTCGACCACGGCGCGCGATTGCGTGATTTCGCCGACGGCGGCCGAGGTCGCTGTCTGGACCGCGCGCGAAGCCGTCGCGATGTCGTGATTGGCGGAAACCATGATGTCGGCGGTCTTGTGCAAATGCCCGAAACGATCGGCTTGCGTGAAAACGCGACCGGCCACTTCCTTGAGATTGCCGGCGACATCGGCAAGCTCGACCCCGAGGCCACCGATCCCATCAGCCAGTTGACCGATCAGCCGCTCGCCATCGGAGCGCGTTGCCGTTTCCGGGTCCGGCTTGATGGCCTCTGCCGCCGACGGGGATGCTGGCGGCTGCGGCGTAGCTTTTTGAAACAAGGCCATCGCCATGAGGGATTCTCGCCCGCTCCTTGTGGGTCGCGGACATCCTCCCATTGCGCTGGTGAAATCATGGTTAACGTTTGCCTGATTTTTGGACAGCCGACACTACCTTTGTACCAAAAAGCCAGGAGAATCTTTGATTTACCGGGGGTGGCGGCCTATAAGGCCGCCTTTCCATCCCAAATCACCCCGCACGGGCTTTGGTGCGGCGAATTGAAGTGCGACTTCGTAAAGCGGAGCTCTAGGCATGGCCGGACATTCCCAGTTCAAGAACATCATGCACCGCAAGGGCCGCCAGGACGCCCAGAAGTCGAAGCTGTTCGGCAAATTGGCGCGGGAAATCACGGTCGCTGCGAAGCTTGGAACGCCGGATCCGGCGATGAATCCGCGGCTGCGCGCCGCCGTGATCGCCGCGCGGGCCGAGAACATGCCGAAGGACAATATCGAGCGCGCGATCAAGAAGGCGATCGGCGGCGAGAGCGAGAATTACGACGAGATTCGCTATGAGGGCTACGGCCCCGGCGGCGTTGCCGTGATCGTCGAGGTGTTGACCGACAATCGCAACCGCACCGCCTCCGACATTCGTTCCTACTTCACCAAGTCCGGCGGCAATCTCGGCGAAACCGGCTCGGTTTCCTTCATGTTCGATCGCACCGGCATCATCGAATATGACGCCAAAGCGGCCTCCGACGATGTGATGTTGGAAGCGGCGATCGAGGGCGGCGCCGACGATGTCGTGTCCGCCGAGGGCGGCCATGAGATCTATGCCTCACAGGAAACCTTCCGCGACGTCGCCAAGGCGCTGGAGGCGAAGTTCGGCGAGGCGCGCAAGGCGGCCGTGATCTGGAAGCCGCAAAACACGGTCGCGGTGGATGACGAGACCGGCGAGAAGCTGTTGAAGCTGATCGATCTTTTGAACGAGCACGACGACGTCCAGAACGTCTACGCCAATTTCGAGGTCTCCGACGCGTTGGTCGCCAAGATGGGCGGGTAGAGGTTAGCCGTCATTGCGAGGAGCTCTTCGCGACGAAGCAATCCAGGTCCACCGCTGCGCCTTCGACTGGATTGCTTCGCTGGCTCGCAATGACGAATCGAGAGATCGCGTGCCATTATGGTCTTCCGCCGCGCTAGGCGTGAGACTTCCGCATGGAGTATAAAACCCCATGATCGCTCCGCCGATTCGCAAGGCCATCCGCATTCTCGGCATCGACCCGGGCCTGCGCCGCACGGGCTGGGGCGTGATCGAGACCGACGGCAACCGCCTCATCTATGTCGGTTGCGGTTCTGTGGAGCCGGCCGAGGATTTGCCGCTCGCCAACCGCCTGCTTGCGATCCATGAGGGCCTTGCCGCCGTGCTCGCCGATTTTCGTCCCGTTGAAGCCGCCGTCGAGCAGACCTTCGTCAACAAGGATGGCGGCGCCACGCTCAAACTCGGCCAGGCGCGCGGCGTGGCGATGCTGGCGCCGGCGATGTCCGGAATTTCGGTGTCCGAATATGCGCCCAATCAAGTGAAGAAGACGGTGGTCGGCGCCGGCCATGCCGACAAGAATCAGATTTTGACGATGTTGAAGATTTTGTTGCCGAAGGCCGAACCGAAATCGGCCGACGCGGCCGATGCCCTCGCGGTCGCCATCACGCATGCGCATCATCGCGGCCGCACGGCGCTGCGGCTGAAGGTGGTGGGAGCATGATCGGCAAGCTGAAAGGCCTGATTGATTCTTACGGCGAGGAGTTTGTCATCCTCGATGTCGGCGGTGTCGGCTATCAAGTGCATTGCTCCTCGCGCACCTTGCAGGCGTTGCCCTCGCCGGGCGCGGCGGCTGTTCTGTCGATCGAGACTTATGTGCGCGAGGATCAGATCAAGCTGTTCGGTTTCAAAACCGATGTCGAGCGCGAATGGTTTCGCCTGTTGCAGACGGTGCAGGGTGTCGGGGCCAAGGTCGCGCTCGCGGTACTCGGCACTTTGTCGCCGCCGGACCTCGCGAACGCGATTGCGCTGCGCGACAAGGCGGCGGTGACGCGCACGCCGGGGGTGGGACCGAAAGTCGCCGAGCGCATCGTCACCGAACTAAAAGACAAGGCGCCGCACTTTGCCAATGTCGATCCGGCGGTGGTCAGTCTCTCCGGCGCGATCGATGATTCCCGCGCGCCGCGTCCGGTGACAGATGCGATCTCGGCGCTGGTCAATCTCGGCTACGGCCAGCCGCAGGCGGCGGCCGCGATTGCCGCGGCCTCGCGCAGCGTCGGCGACAAAGCCGAAACCGCGCAACTGATCCGGCTGGGCCTGAAGGAATTGGCGAAGTAAATTCGCGGACGATGCCTCTTGGACATGAAGGAATGCACCTTCCGGATGTTGAGCAAAAAGGACAATGAACTGATCGCAGCCGCCACCCAAATAATCAGAGCGCATTATCGCAATGATTGGCAGGAGGTGGGGGCCGCCATGCGCACCCGCGACGGCCGCATCGTGACGGGCGTCAATATCGACGCCTATATCGGCCGGATCGCGGTTTGCGCGGAAGCGATTGCGATCGGCCGCGCCATCACCGAAAGCGGCGACCACGGCATCGAGACCATTGTCGCCGTGCGTCATCCCAAGCCCGACGAGCCGGGCGAGATCGCGGTCGTCTCGCCTTGCGGCATCTGCCGCGAACTGATTCACGATTATGACGCCAAGGCGCGGGTGATCGTTCCAGATCATGGCCATGCGCCGAGGGTGGTGAGCATCGGCGAATTGTTGCCGAACAAATACCGACGGGGCAGCGAATGAACACGCCCTCCCGTATCGTCACGCCCGAACGCCGCGCCGACGATGTCGGCGACACCGCGATGCGCCCGCAATTGTTGTCGGAATTCGTCGGCCAGGCGCAGGCGCGCAAGAATCTGTCGATCTTTATCGAGGCGGCGCGCAAACGCGGCGAGGCGCTCGATCACGTGCTGTTCGTCGGCCCTCCCGGCCTCGGCAAGACCACGTTGGCACAGATCGTGGCGCGCGAACTCGGCGTCGGATTTCGCGCCACTTCGGGTCCCGTGATCGCCAAGGCCGGCGATCTCGCCGCGCTTCTGACCAATCTCGAAGAGCGCGACGTGCTTTTTATCGATGAAATTCATCGCTTAAGTCCGGCGGTCGAGGAAGTGCTGTATCCGGCGATGGAGGATTTTCAGCTCGACCTCATCATCGGCGAAGGGCCGGCGGCGCGTTCGGTCAAGATCGAACTGGCGAAATTCACACTCGTCGGCGCGACGACCCGAGCGGGGCTCCTGACCAATCCGCTGCGCGACCGATTCGGCATTCCGGTGCGGTTGAATTTCTATACCGAGGAGGAGTTGGAAAGGATCGTGACCCGCGGCGCCCGCGTGCTTCAGATCGGCATGACGGATGACGGCGCCAATGAAATCGCCCGCCGCGCCCGCGGCACGCCGCGCATCGCGGGGCGTCTGTTGCGGCGCGTCCGGGATTTTGCGTCGGCGGCCGACGCTACCGCGATCAATCGCAGGATCGCCGATCATGCGCTGAGCGCGCTCGAAGTCGATGCCGCCGGCCTCGACGCGATGGATCGCCGCTATCTCACGACGATCGCCATGAATTACGGCGGCGGTCCGGTCGGGGTCGAGACCATGGCGGCGGCATTGTCCGAGCCGCGCGACGCCATCGAAGACATCATCGAACCTTATTTGATTCAGTGCGGCTATTTGCAGCGTACCCCGCGCGGGCGTTTGTTGACCTCTCACGCCTTCCGCCATTTGGGTTTGGCTGAGCCCGCGCGCGATCCGGCGCAATTCGGTTTGTTCGGCGGCGCAAGCGAGGACGAATGACGGATAGCGGCACGGCGCATCTCGATGGCGAAATCCGGAATGGCCAGCATCACATGCAGATCCGCGTCTATTACGAGGATACGGATTTTTCCGGCATCGTCTATCACGCCAATTATTTGCGTTTCATGGAGCGCGGCCGCACCAACTATTTGCGGTTGATGGGCGCCGAGCAGCATGCGCTGTTCGCCGAAGCCGAGGCCGAGACGCCCGGCTTTGCCTTTGTGGTGCGCTCGATGCAGATCGATTTCCTAAGACCGGCGCGGATGGACGATATCCTCGACGTGGTGACATGGCCGGTCGCGGTGAAGGGCGCGTCCATCATTCTGGCGCAGGAAGTGCGGCGCGGCGGCGATGTGCTGGTCAAGGCCGAGGTGCGGGTCGCCTTCATCAGCGAGGGGCGGGCGCAGCCGATTCCGAAATCGCTGCGGACGTTGATGAAGGCCGATCTCTAATAGCGCGATGATTGCGGTCATCGTCGATTTGCTCTCGCAATCGACCGATAGGAGATCGGCCATCGACTCCCAGAATCATCGCGATAATCTCGCGGTCTTTCCAGAAATTGGGAGGTCATCATGTCGCGCCCGCCGCTGCCGCCGTTTACGAGAGAGACCGCCGCGCGGAAAGCGCGGATGGCGGAAGACGCCTGGAATTCGCGTGACGCTGAGCGCGTCGCGCTCGCTTACACCGAGGACAGCCGCTGGCGCAATCGGTCGGAAGTCTTTCAAGGTCGCGCGGCGATTGTCGATTTTCTCAAACGCAAATGGGCGAAGGAACTCGACTATCGCCTGATCAAGGATCTGTGGGCGTTCGACGGCAACCGCATCGCGGTGCGCTTTCAATATGAATGGCACGACGCGAGCGGGCAGTGGTACCGCTCTTACGGCAACGAGCAGTGGGAGTTCGACGAGCACGGCTTGATGCGCCGGCGCGAAGCCAGCATCAACGATATCGCGATCACCGAGAAGGACCGTCGCTTCCATTGGTCCGCGCCCGGCCCGCGGCCGTCGGATGTACCGGGCTTGGGGGAGAGTCCGTTCTGACGATTGCGAAAACGCATCAATATC
>DATGJS010000131.1:0-6614 GCA_035295025.1 Bradyrhizobium sp. | reverse complement strand
GGTTCCGCGACCGCCATCATTCTGTTCGGGGCGCTAATGGACGACGAACGATGAGCGCGACGCTCTCTCTCATCGGCATTGGTTGTGGCGACCCCGAGCAACTGACGCTGGCGGCGATCCGCGCCATCAATGCGGCCGATCTCATTCTGATTCCATGCAAGGGAGCCGATAAATCCGATCTCGCCGACCTCCGGCGGACCATCTGCGCGCGGGCTCTCGGCGGCAAGCGAACGCGGCTGGTTGAATTCAACCTGCCGGAGCGCGACACGCGCCGAGAGGATTATCGGGACAGTGTTGACGCTTGGCACGATGCGGTTGCGGCGGCATGGGCGAGGCAGATCGTCACCCATCTCGGCAATGAGGGGAAGATCGCACTCCTCATTTGGGGCGATCCGTCCCTCTACGATTCAAGTCTTCGCATCGCGCGCAGGCTTGATGTCATCTCCGAGATCGAGGTGATCCCCGGCATCACGTCGATCCAGGCGCTTTGCGCCGCGCATAAAATGCCACTCAACGATATCGGCGAGCCGTTTCTCGTCACCACCGGGCGGCTGCTGCGCGAGGCTGGTTGGCCGCCCGGCGCCGACACCGTGGTGGTGATGCTCGATGGCGGCGCGGCGTTTCAATCGCTGGACCCGACCGGTGTGCAGATATGGTGGGGCGCCTATCTCGGCATGCCGGACCAGATCATCCAGGCCGGCCTGCTTTGCGAGGTCGGCGAGAAAATCATCGAGCTTCGGCGCCACGCACGCGAGAGGCACGGTTGGATCATGGACAGTTATATTCTCAAGCGGGCATCGCGATGAACAATTGCGGGGTTATTGCCGATGCTTCCTGAATGGGTTTATGCCGATTGCCCGGCCGTCTCGCTTCCTCATCGCGAGGCCGCGCTTCGCCGTCAGAGCGAGTTGACGAAACCGGCTGGCGCTCTCGGCCGGCTGGAGACGCTGGCGATTGATTTGGCGGGGCTTCAGCACGCCGATCGGCCGTCGGCGGATCGGGTGCCGATCGTTATTTTCGCAGGCGATCACGGCATCGCCGCGCAAGGCGTATCGGCCTATCCGCAGGAGGTCACGATCGCGATGATGGCGAATTTCGCCGGAGGCGGCGCCGCGATTTCCGTGCTGGCGCGCGAGCTCGGTTCGCGGCTCGAAGTCGTCGATGCCGGCACGCTTGCGGAAACGCCGCTTCCTGGCGTCGTCACCGACAAGCCGCGCCGGGGCAGCCGGGATTTCAGCCGGCAAGCCGCGCTCGAGGTGGAGGAGGTCGCCTTCGCCTTTGGCTGCGGTCAGCGCGCGGTTGAGCGCACGTCAGTCGATAAACCCGATTTATTGATCGTCGGCGAAATGGGCATCGGCAACACCACGGCGGCCGCGGCGATCGCCTCGGCATTGCTGGGGGCGAGCGCGGAGCTGATGACGGGCAGCGGTACCGGCCTGAACGTTACGGGTCGCGCACGCAAGGCGCGGATCATCGCCGCCGCCTTGTCGTACCATGGATTGGCGAAAGCGAATGTGCCTCCCGAGCGTGTTATCTGCGCCGTCGGGGGATTGGAAATCGCGGCCATCTCGGGCGCCATCATCGCCGCCGCCCAGAGCCGCATTCCGGTGCTGATCGATGGTTTCATTGTTTCGGTCGCCGCGCTTTTGGCGGTTCGCTTGAATCCCTCGTGTCGCCCGTATTTGATGTTTTCTCATCGTTCCGCGGAGCAGGGACACCGGTTGGTTCTCGATGCGCTCGACGCTCATCCATTGCTTGATCTCGATCTCCGGCTTGGCGAGGGATCGGGTGCGGCCCTTGCATTGCCGATTTTGCGGCTCGCATGCGCGCTGCATCATCGCATGGCGACCTTCGCGGAGGCCGTGGTGCCCGGTGCTTCCGAGACGGGATCGTGATCCACGTGGACTTTATTGGCGGGGTCCGGCGGCGGGCTTACTTATCCGTAAGATCAACGGAGTGACGAATGACAGTGGTGCTTACATTGCCCCGGCACTTTGACGCCGAATTCCGAAAGGCGTTCCGCGATCTCGTGCTTTGGCGTCGCGATGTCCGCCGGTTTCGCCGCGATCCCGTCGATTCCAGTCTGATTCATTCGCTGCTTGAATTGGCCAGTCACGCGCCTTCCGTCGGGCACTGCCAGCCCTGGCGGTTTGTGTTGGTTGAATCGGCGGCCCGCCGCGCGGCGGTGAGAGAGAGTTTTCATCGCGCCAACGCTAAAGCGGCGAAGGGCTATGACGCCCCGGAGCGCGAGCGTTACGCCAAGCTCAAGCTCGAAGGGCTAAAAGACGCTCCTGTCCATCTTGCGGTGTTCGCCGATGAGACGACGCCGGCAGGAGGAGGCCTGGGCCGTCAGACCATGCCGGAGACGCTTCGGTACTCGGTCGTTGCCGCGGTGCAAACCCTTTGGCTCGCCGCGCGTGCCGAGGGATTGGGCGTTGGTTGGATTTCCATTCTCGAGCCGGAAATCATAGGCCGAATACTTGACGTCCCGGAGACATGGACCCTGATTGCTTATCTCTGTGTCGGCTATCCCGCGGAGGAGCATCTCGATCCTGAACTTGAGCGGTATGGCTGGCAGGAGCGGGAGGATATGGCGGGAATGATCGTCAGACGTTGATGGGCCATCCAGCGTTTCATGGGTTTTTTGCGGGCATGATCCGACACGCCGCTTCCCACGCTTGCGGATCATGCGTCAATCTACATCGTCAAGCTCAAAATTGCCCTGGCAACCAGCGCCCGCTCAGACCGCACGCCGCTCCGGCGACATGTCATGCGAATGATGGGGAACGCGGGCCGCCGTCAGCGCGCTGATTTTCAGCGCAGCCGGGTTTCTTTCCCCTTTGGCGGCAGCCGCAAGAATAGCCGCCGCCATTTCGGCTTTGATGGCCGAGGTACGTTTCGATTCCCGAAGCGTTGCGGTCGCATCCTCAAGAACCGACTTCATCAACTCAATCAATTCTGGTTGAAATACTGCACCCTTGGGATTCACGTTTGCACCCTCCGAAAAAAGCAAACCCGCCCCCATTTATTTAAATCCCAATTTTTCGAAGAAGCAATTGTGAGTTGGCCCGCGCGATAAAGTTTTGCCGGACGCCCGGTTTTTGTTGCGATGCGGTCCACGCTCGTTCCTTTGAGTGGCGGCGGTATCTTGCGGCGGTATCGCCCCGATCCGGCCAGCGGCGCGCCATCAGGTCAGGTTTTTTGGGTTAGGTTTTAAGGAGGGACCGGCGACGAATTGTCGGCGCGAGATCCGCGTCAAAGTTCCTGAATAATCAGGAACTTCTGCTCCGATGGCCGGTTTTTCCTTCCCCATCTCATTGAGAGGGCGCCGCCATGAGACAGAAGGTAAAGGTCGAAACTTACGACGCACCGGCTGGCGGCTGGGGTTCGCTCAACGCTGTCGTTCACATTTTGACACAAGAGGAGGTTGCGATCCTCGGCAGCGAAATCCTTCTCAAGCAGAACAAGCCCGGCGGCTTCATGTGTGTCAGTTGCTCATGGGCCAAGCCCGCCAAACCGCATTTGTTTGAGTTCTGCGAGAATGGCGCCAAGGCGACCGCCTGGGAAATCACCGGAAAAACGGTGACGCCCCAATTTTTCTCGCAGCACACGCTGGCCGAATTACGCGGTTGGTCCGATCACCAGTTGGAAGAGCAGGGCCGTCTTACGACGCCGATGCGTTACGATTGGATCAGCGATAAATACGTTCCGGTTGCCTGGGAACTCGCTTTCGAGGAAATCGGCAGGGAGCTTAAGGCGCTCGATTCACGGAAGGTGATTTTCTACACTTCCGGCCGCGCTTCGTTGGAGGCGAGCTACATGTACCAGTTGTTCGGAAGAATGTACGGTAGCAATCATTTTCCCGACAGTTCGAACATGTGCCACGAGACGACATCCGTCGCGCTGCCGGAAGTTATTGGCTCGCCGGTCGGTACGGTGCTGCTCGAGGATTTCGAGCATACCGATTGCATTTTCTTCTTCGGTCACAACACGACGACCAATGCGCCGCGCATGTTGCATCCTTTGCAGGAAGCCGCGCAGCGCGGCGTGCCCATCATCACCTTCAATCCCCTTCGCGAGCGTGGGCTTGAGCGCTTCACCAATCCGCAAAATCCGTTGCAGATGATCGTAGGCAGCACGCGCATCAGCACCCAATATCATCAGGTCAGGCCGGGCGGAGACGCTGCGGCGATGATCGGCATTTGCAAGGCCGTGATCGAAGAAGACGATGCCGCGATAAGTATCGGTATCCATCGAATTGTCGACATCGATTTTATCGAAACGCATACCTCCGGTTTCGAGGAATTCGCAGCGTTTTGCCGTGAGCAGCGCTGGGACGATCTGGAACGGGCGTCGGGACTGAATCGGGAAGCTATGATCGATGCCGCCAATGTTTATACGAAGGCCAACGCGGTTATCGCGAATTACGGAATGGGTATCACCCAGCATAAGCATGGCGTCGAAACCACCAAGATGATCGTCAATCTGTTGCTGCTCGGAGGCAATATCGGCAAGCCGGGCGCGGGCATTTCACCCATCCGCGGGCATTCCAACGTTCAGGGTCAGCGCACCGTCGAGATTTCGGAAAAGACCAAACTCGTTCCACTCGACAGGCTCGCCGAGCTCTACGGCTTCGAGCCGCCACGATGGGACGGGCTGACCACGGTCGATGCCTGCCAGGGGATCATCAAGGGTGAGGTCGAAGGCTTTATCAGCCTCGGCGGTAATTTTCTGCGCGCGGTCCCCGAGCGTTCCCTGATGGAGCCTGCCTGGTCGGGATTACGCCTCTCCGTGCAAATCGCAACCAAGCTCAATCGCAGCCACCTTGTACCGGGGGAAGCGACCTATTTGCTGCCGTGCCTGGGACGGATCGAAATTGACGAGCAAGCGACGGGAGCGCAGGCCGTGTCGATGGAGGACTCGACGGCCTGTATCCATGGCTCGCGCGGGCAACGCAAGCCGGTCGCCGAAAATCTGTTGTCGGAGCCGGCGATCGTTGCGGGTCTTGCAAAGGCGACGTTGGATCGCAATCCGAAACTCGATTGGGACGCTTGGGTCGGCGATTATTCGTTGGTGCGCGATGCGATTGAGCGAACCTATCCCGATCAAATCAAGGATTTTAATCGGCGGATGTTCGAGCCGGGTGGCTTTCCGCGGCCGCTGGCGGCACGCGAACGCAAATGGAAGACGCCGAACGGGAAGGCCAATTTCACGATTCCCAAATTTGCGCTGAGACCGCCGCCCGAAGAGAACGACGTGTTCGAGCTGATGACCATGCGGGCCGACGGCCAGTTCAACACCACGATCTACAATGAGGACGATCGTTTTCGTGGAATCCATGGCGGCCGCTACGTTATTTTCATGAATCCTGATGACATTGCCGGGCTTCATCTGAAACCGGGCGATCTTATCACGCTCTCTACGGTGGCCGATGACGGCGTTGAGCGTTCGGTTGGCGAGTTGCAACTGGTGGCTTACGATATTCCGCGCAAAGCCATTGCCGGTTACTACCCCGAATTGAACGAGCTCATTCCATTGTGGCATTTCGCCGAGGGCAGCAAGGTGCCGGCCGCCAAATCCATCCCTGTCCGGGTCTCCAGAGATGAGGTGCCCGAACTGATCGAAGGCGGCGAAATATCTATCTCGGCCATTTAGTGTGACGGTTTGGAAGTTCACAGCGTTTTGCAGGGCCGCGTTTCGAAGAGGGAAGTGAGATCGTGGCGCGGTCCACCTGATCGCATCATGATTCGAGCGGAGGTCGCGATGATGAAGCTCCAGGAAAAAGCCCAAGCGCAGATCAAGCAGATCGTGGGCCAGATGATCGGAGACGACAAGCTGGTGTCGGAGGGCAGGGAGCAACAGCGGCGGGCAGAGCAGAATGTGAGTGGCCGGCAGCGCCCAAAGGACAAGGCTTCAGGCGAGGCTTCGCGGAAGCCAAGTCGCGATCCGGCGCCGCGCAAGGGGCCTGTACTGGATTAGGCCGCAAGCCCGAAACGCCGGTTCATCCGTGCCGCCAAAGGCAGGCTGATGGAGGAGATTCGCGAAAGCCGGGATCGCTGGCGAGGCATAATCCGCGTTCTGACATTGCCTCGTCCCACCGCGCAGCAGGATCACAAACTTTTGGTCGTACAGGACATGTATTATGATGCCCGCTCGCGGAATGGCTGATTTTGTTCGCCTCAACTGGCCGCGCTATACGCCGCCTGCGAGATTTACTGCGCGAATGGGACCGAAAGCAGCGGGCGGAGAAGCGACCGATAGTGGAAAATGCCGCGATCACTGCTGTAATTCGAACCGATCATTGCAATACCGAGAGCATCACTGCAAAATCAGTGGAATGCGTAATGTCTGTCGAAACGATAGAACAAATTGGAAAATTTGGTACTGGCTGGGGAACTAGGATTCGAACCTAGACAAACAGAGTCAGAGTCTGTTGTGCTACCGTTACACCATTCCCCAAAGTTACCCTTAGATATCAATCAGATATTGGATAAACTGAACGCCGTAGATGAGGACTCATCGTCTCGCGGCGCGGATCGCACCTTCTACCCGCTCCATCCCGGTTTTGGCAAGCCGCAGGCCGCACGCGGGTCCCGAACGGCGCATTGCCCCTC
>DATGJS010000130.1:0-8796 GCA_035295025.1 Bradyrhizobium sp. | reverse complement strand
GAGCCACGGAAAGCATCGACGAGGTGCTGACCTTTCTTGGTCATGACGCGCGCCTTGGTGCATAGATCCAGGGGCCAACGCGGCGCGTCGTCGAATTGCCGACGATCACAAGTGTGCGCATATCCGCCATGCCGGGCCGGGCGTCGCGCAGAGCCAACGCCTCGATGTGCTCTTCGGCGGTCGTAACCGCATGGGCGAAGACCGTGATGCGATCGCCGCAGCCCGCTTCCTTCAAGACATCCAATGCGCGAGAAAAGCCCTCGGGCCGGCTCACCGAGCGCGGATTATAAAGCGCAATCGCAAAATCGGCCTCGGCGGCGAGCCGCAGGCGTTTCTCGATCAGCGGCCAGGGTTTCAGATTGTCGGAGAGATTGATGGCGCAAAAATCATGACCGAGCGGCGCACCGACCCGCGCCGCGACGGCCAGCATCGCGGTGACGCCCGGCAAGACGCGGATCGCAAGCCCCTGCCACTGCGGCGATGCCTCCAGCGCTTCGAACACCGCCGAGGCCATCGCAAACACGCCGGGATCGCCGGAAGAGACGACGACGACACGACGGCCGGCCGCCGCAAGCCGCATGGCCTCGTCCGCCCGCGACAATTCCTGACGATTGTCGGAAGCGTGCAGCACCAGTCCCTCGCGCGATGCGACGCGGGCGACATAGGGCGCGTAGCCGACAATAT
Organism: Bradyrhizobium sp.; assembly: GCA_035295025.1. Taxonomy (GTDB): domain Bacteria; phylum Pseudomonadota; class Alphaproteobacteria; order Rhizobiales; family Xanthobacteraceae; genus Bradyrhizobium. The sequence continues at coordinate 8,112 of DATGJS010000130.1, read as the reverse complement.
CAGTGGCCTCCGCCAATGCCGCCGCAACCTCGGGCGTCACCAACGCCTCGTCGCCCGGACCAAGCCCCGCAATGGTCAGTGTCCCCGTCATTCGGCGAGCTCCATCCGCCGGCCTCTCTGTCCATCTTTTTGTCCATTTTGACCGTGGACCAGCACGATCGCGAAATAGGGACATTCGCCGACATCGACATCCTTTAATCGCGCGACGCGCTCGCCTGGCATGGTACCGCGCTCGATCAACCAGGCCGCTTCGAGACGGCCGGCGTTTTCCAGCGCGCGGCGGACTTTTTGCAGATGGCGACCGGTCTTCATGATCACGAGCGCATCGCAGCCTCGCGCGCGGCGGACCAATTCTTCTTCCGCAAGCGTGCCCATCAGCACCGTCATCACGTCGTCGCCGAGCGCGATCGGCATGCCGACCGCATTCCAGCAGCCGGCCATGCCGGGAATGCCGGCAATCACCTCGATCACCGCGCGGTCCTGCAACCGTGCATGGAGATGCATGAACGAGCCATAAAAAAACGGATCGCCTTCGCAAAGCACGACGACATCCGTCTTGCGCGCGACCTCGGCGAGATGCCGCGCCCAGCCGTCATAGAAGCCCGCCAACAACCGGGCATATTCTGGACTATCGAAGGGAAGCTCCGTGGTGACAGGATATTCCATCGGATATTCGCGCACATCCGCCGCCAGCAATCCTTCGACGATGCGGCGCGCTTGGCCCACCTGGCCTTTTTTGCGAAAATAAGCGACGTGACGCGCGGCGCGGATTTCGCGATCGGCACGCACGCTCATCAAGTCGGGATCGCCAGGCCCAAGCCCGCAACAGATAATGCGTCCCATGACTATTCGCTCCGGTTCGCGAGCGCATTCACAGCCGCTGCCGTGATCGCGGAGCCGCCGAGACGGCCCGTGACGGTCAGCGCCGGTGCCGGTGGATTTGCCATCAACGCGGCCTTGGACTCAGCGGCGCCGACAAAACCAACGGGGCAGCCGATAATGGCCGCGGGCTTCGGGCAAGATTCGTCCTCCAACATGTTCAGCAAATGAAACAGCGCGGTCGGCGCATTGCCGATCGCAATAACGGCGCCATCGAGATGCGGCCGCCACAATTCAAGCGCCGCGGCCGAGCGTGTACTGCTCATGGTTTGCGCAAGCTCGACGACGGCGGGATCGTTGAGCGTGCAGATGACGGCATTACCTGCCGGCAGGCGCGCGCGCGTAATGCCTTCCAAAACCATCCGCGCATCGCACAGGATCGGCGCGCCGTTCCGTAGCGCCGCGCGCGCCAGCGGCGCCATGCCTGGCGTGAAGCAGACATATTGTTCGAGCCCCACCATACCGAGGGCATGGATCATGCGCACGATCACCGGCTCCTCGTCAGGCGTAAAGCGCGCCAGATCAGCCTCGCGACGAATGGTGGCAAATGACTGCTGATAGATCGCCGCGCCGTCGGTTTCAAAGCGATACGGCATTAGCCTCGTCCCATGAAAGCGCCGATATCGGAGAGGATTTTTTTCGGAACGAGGCCTTGCAATGCCGGCCGATCTCGCGCGGTGCCATGACGGACGAGATCGAGCCCGCTGGGCGTGCCGACGAGCGTGATCGTGGACGGTCCAGGATGGGCGCAACCCTTGGCGCACCCCGAAACGTGAAGACGCTCATTCGCGCTCATATGAGGCGCCAGCTCCGCCGCAAGCCGACGCGTTGGCGCATGCGCTTGCGAACAGGAGGGAGCTCCGATGCAGGCGGAGACCCGCAGCAACGGATTGTCCGCGCGCGTCACGATGGCGTCATGCCCAGGCATCTCGCAAACCCCTTCGAGCAAGATCATGCGCCAGGGCGTCATGCGCAAACCGGGCGCCAGAGCCGCGAGGAAACGGAGCGTTTCGCTTCGCATCTGCCCAAAGGCAAGCCCCACCAACGCGCCGGCAGTATACAGGCCTGGGTGTGGCAAAGCGGCGGCGGGTACTGGCGTTGCCTTAGCGGCAATCGCATCTGGATGCGCGGCTCCGCTGGCGAGGTGGGCGGCCATGCGCCCTCGCCCGCGCCGAACGCCGCCGGATGCCACGAACCATTCCGCCAGCGCCAGCGCGGCATCGATCGCCTCATCTCTTGCAACCGCGCGCCCCTCACTCGCGCCATCGGCGCGCACCAGCAAACGACCGTCGCCATCACGTTCGATGCGGATATCGGCCGGCGCTTGCGTCAGCACGCGTTCAGTACCGCAATCGACCGCAAAGCCGAATTTTTCGGGCAGACCGAGCGATCGCGTCGCAAGCGCGCGTTCGAGCTCGCCCGCAAGCGAGGGTATGTCGTCGCCTTCACGCCAGAACGGAGCGACCAAAATGTTGCGGCGGGATTCGCTCTCCGCATCCGCATCGACCAATGCGAGCCGGGCAAGCGCCTCGATCAAGGCTTCGTGATTTTCGGACGTGCCCCCCCGGATTTGCAGATTGGCCCGCCCAGTCAGATCGATCAGCCCATTGCCATATCGGTTTGAAAGATCGGCAATATGCGAGGCTTGCGCCTGGGAAAGCCGACCGCCGCGCGTGCGAAGACGAATCACTAGGCCATCACCCGACGCCATCGGACGCAACGCGCTCGGGCACCAGCCTTTGACCGCAAAGCCGCTCATGACGCCTCCCGCAAGGAGGCTGCGATGGAATTACGTCGCGTCACCCAGAGCGATGCCTCACGCAACCGGGCAAAGCAATTCTCAAGCGCGGCAAGTGCCGCCGGATTTTCCCGCGCCAGGAACGAGCGAACCTCGTCGTCGCCGAGCGTCGCGTCATAATAGAGATCGAACAGATGCGACGGCACGGCGCCGGCCAGATGCGCGAACGCCGCCATATGCTCCAGCGTGGCGGCGATTTCAGCCGCGCCCCGAAACCCATGCCGCGACATGCCCGCGATCCATTGCGGGTTGACGGCGCGGGAGCGCACGATACGGGAAATTTCCTCGCTCAGCGCTCTAACGCGTGGCGCCTCCGGCCGCGTCGCATCAAGATGATAGAATGAAGAAAACGCCGAGCCGAGACTTGCCGCCGCGGCCGCCGCACCACCCTCGTGAGCCGCGTAATCGGCTGCGAGCAACAGATCCGTCTCGGGCAGGTCCTGGACATGCACGAAGGTGTCAGCGCCCGCAAGCCGGGCCTCGATCCCGGCGCGATCGGGCTTCATCTCGCCGTCGGCGGCAAACGACCAGGATGACGAGGCAAGCCAGGCCTGGCCCGCGGCATCGCGCGCCGCTTTCGTGAAATTATCGCGCATGGGCGCCATGCCGACGCCGTATTGGCCGGGTTGCGGGCCGTAGACGCGGGCGACACGATGGCGATACGGATTTTCCTCGCCTTCCCACCCATGCTTCGACAGCGCTTCGGAGGCTGCCTCGAACAGTTGCGCAAGGCCGGGAAATACGTCGCGAAACAGGCCCGACATCCGAAGCGTCACGTCGATCCGAGGCCGGCCGAGCTGCGCAGGTGAGATGATATCATATCCGCTGACGCGCCCGGAAGCGTCGTCCCATCGCGGCGCGACGCCGGCCAGATGCAACGCCATCGCAAATTCCTCGCCGGCCGTCCGCATCGTCGCCGAACCCCAGAGATCGACGACAAGTCCGTTCGGCCAGTCGCCGTGGTCCTGCAAATGCCGGCGCAACAATTCCTCGGCGAGCTTGATGCCTTGCGCGTGCGCTGCGCGCGTCGGCACCCCTCGGGGATCGACCGCGAACAAATTGCGTCCAGTCGGCAACACGTCGTCACGTCCGCGATAGGGCGAGCCCGCCGGTCCGGGCGCCACGCGACGGCCCGATAACGCCTCGATCAGCGCGGCCCGCTCTTCCTCGCCGCACTGGCCGCGCCCGAAAACATGCAAGCCATCGCCGAACTGGCTCTCCTTCAGGTCGCAGACGAAGCGATCGATCCGCGATATCGCCTCAGCGGGCGCGGCCGAGGCGGCGAGGCCGAGATCGTCTTCCATACAAGAGGCGCGCGCCTCATCGCGGATCGCGGCGATCAAACGCTGGCGACGCGCCGTATCGAGGCCGTCGGCGATCGAATATTCGTCCAGCAATTGTTCGAGCCGCGCGAGATTTTGCGGCAGCGCGCTCGGTTGGAGCGGAGGCGGCAGGTGGCCGATGGTGACGGCACCGATGCGGCGCTTGGCTTGCGCCGCTTCGCCGGGATCGTTGACGATAAAGGGATAGAGCACCGGCACATCGCCGATCAATGCCTCAGGCCAGCATGATTCCGACAGCGCGACTGATTTTCCGGGCAACCATTCGAGCGTACCATGCGCGCCCATATGGATCATCGCATCGGTGCCCTGACGTCTCAGCCACAGATAGAACGCGACATAAGCGTGCCGAGGAACGCGCGAGAGATCGTGATATTCCGCGTCTCGGTTGGCTGCATCGCCGCGCTCCGGCTGCACCGCGATGATAGCCTTGCCGCATCTCACCGCCGCGAAACGAAACATCCCGTTTTGAACCTGCAAATCGCGCTCGGCCGCACCCCACGCATCTTGCAGACTTTCCCGCAAGCCGGATGGTAGTTGTTCCAGCGCGGCGTAATAGTCGGAGAGGCTATAGCTCAACCCCTCGGTGCCCAAAGCTTGGGCCAGCGCGGGAGCGGTCTCGACATCGAATCCGGCGGCGGCGAGATGGCCCAGTAACACTTCGACCGAGGCCAGCGCGTCGAGACCGACCGCATGCGCCAATTGATGCGGCCTGCCGAGATAACTCGATAAAACGATCGCGATCCGCTTGTCGCGGGCCGGCAAGACCGCAAGCCGATGCCAGGCAGCGATGCGGTCGGCCACCGCAACGATGCGCTCGTCATGGGGTTGATGTGAAAGATGAGAAAATTGCAAATCGGGATCGCGCTCGCCCGCCGATTTGAAACTGACGACGCCTGAAAAAACCCGGCCATCGACTTCGGGCAGCACCACATGCATCGCAAGGTCGGCCGGCGAGAGGCCGCGCGGCGCGGCGGACCATTCTTCGCGGCGGGCCGTCGAGAGCGCGACCTGGAACACCGGACAGGACGCGGTGTCGAACGGTGTCGATCCGTCGTCGGAGATCGCCGAGAAAGCCGTCGCATTGACGATGGCCGCGGGTTGATATTCGGCAAAATGCGCACGCAACCAGTTTGAAACTTCGGGCGCCTTGAGCGAGGTGACGAAGGCGCCAAAAGCGTCAAAACCTTTTTTCCGCAGCGCAAGGATCAACGCATCGACCGGCCCGGTATCGGACGCGGTGAGATAAGAACGATAAAAAGTAACGAGCGCGCGCGGCCGAGCCATCGATGACGGCAAATGCGCCAGCGCGCCCTCGGCCGGATCGTAAAAACCCATGTCCGGGATTTCCGCCTCACCGAACACCGGCCCCGCGTAAAGACCGGATGCGAGCGCCAGTTGCGCCATCGCCGCCTGCCCGGCTACCGCGCCGCCGGTATCGCAAAGCACCTTCAGCCGCCGCAACGTCGACACCGGCAATGTCGATAGCGCATCCAATCGCGCATCGTCGCGACCGTCGGCCGGAAGCACGGCCAACACGATGCCGCGTTCTTTGGCGAGCCGATTCAGCGTGGCGATTCCATAAGCCCAATAGGATTCGCCGCCGATCAAACGCACCAGGATTCCGCGCGCCTGCGCCAGCGTGCGTTCGACATAAGCATCGACCGAAAGCGGATGACGCAGGGCAATCAGATTAGCCAATCGAAGCGAGGGCAGCGTGGCACGACCGCGGCGCCAACCGGCGGCGAAATTGGCGAGATCGCTGTCGGAGAATGACAGCGCCACGAGGTCGGCGGGGTCTTGACCGAGATCGACTGGTGTCGCGGTCTCCTCCAAGCCATGACTCTCGCGGAAGACGATGTGCATCAGCTTCCCAATCCCGAAACCTTAAGCCCCGCTTTGATCGCGGCCTCGTCGATATCGCCGCGTTCGCCGATCAATACGAGCCGCGACCGTCGCGGCATCGCGCCCCACGGCCTGTCGAATTGATGACGCACGCGCTCGCCGACCGATTGCAATAATAGCCGCATCGGTTTACCGGCGACCGCAAGATAACCCTTCGCGCGCAATACCTTTTGTTCGCGTGCCAAGCGGCCGATCGCCGTCACCAGCGCATCGATGTCGCTCACTTCGGAAAGCTCGATCACGACGGAAGCAAAATCGTCATGCTCGTGATCGTCCTCGCCGTCATGGTGCGAAGGCCGCGCGGCGAGATCATCCTCGGCGGCCGCGTTCAATCCAAGAATGAGTTGCGGATCGATCGCCCCATCGCTCACCGCGAGCATCGGAACCGGCTTTGGCACTTCGGCCGCGATCGCAAGCCGGGCCGTTGCAACGCCCGCTTCGCCGGCAAGATCGGCCTTGGTCAAAAGCACGATATCGGCGCAACAGATTTGATCCTCAAAGACTTCCGAGAGCGGCGTCTCATGATCGAGGTTTGGGTCGGCGGCGCGTTGCGCCTCGATCGCGGCCGGGTTCGGCGCGAAACGGCCCGCGACGACAGCCTCCGCGTCGGCAAGGGCGATGACCCCATCGACGGTAATGCGTGAGCGGATTTCCGGCCAATCGAACGCTTTCAGCAGCGGTTTCGGCAAAGCCAACCCCGAGGTTTCGATCAGGATGTGATCGGGGCGAATTTTTCTCGCCAGCAACATCTGCATGGTCGGAATGAAATCGTCCGCTACCGTGCAACAGATGCAGCCATTCGCGAGTTCGACGATATTTTCCTCGGGACAATTGGCATCCGCGCAGGATTTCAGGATTTCGCCATCGACCCCTTCGCTGCCGAACTCATTGACGAGCACCGCGAGTTTCTTGCCGTTGGCGTTGGCCATCAAATGCCGGATCAGCGTGGTCTTGCCCGAGCCGAGAAAGCCGGTGATGACGGTGACGGGAATTTTGGCGAGCGAGGTCACTCTGCGGCCTCCGATAAAGACGAGATCGGGGGAAGGCGCGCCAGCGACTGCTTTCGAAAGATTTCAGGCCGCGTCCGCCAGGGCACGATGCCATCGGATGCCGCGGCATAGGCGGCGGCGCCGGCAACAACGTCGCGCGCGTTTTCTTCCGACAGCCTTCCGTACACATAGGACCAGCGGCCCGGCGCGCTGAGCGCGACCGAGCAACCCTGATTGCAGGCGGAAAGACATTCGACCGCGACCACATTGACGCCTGGTGGCGTGCCGATCCGAACGATGGCCTGATGCAGCAACGAACCCGGCGTGGGCTGACCTTCCGGAACTGTTTCGCCGGCCCGGCAGGTGATGCAGACGTGAAGCGTGACGGTCATCGCCCTTCCCTCAAAACAAAACTTAACGGTGGGGGTGGCGATGCGGCGGACGATCCCGAAGACACGGGCTCGCTCTCCGTCGCGGAACACCCCGTCCGCCGGTCCAAGAAACAATCCGTTGGCAGGTCTCCCGGCTTGCGGAGTGGGATTTCTCCCTCGATCCCCGCCTTCCCGACCCTAAAGTCAGTGGCTATTGGGGATCTCTCCGGTCACGGTCGCGGGGGCGGCTGCTTTTCGGGCTCGATCGCTTGAGGCATCGAGCCCTATCGCATTCCCTCTTCGCCTGTCGTAGGACAGGAACCAACGCGGTCCACCATTTGCCCAAGCTCAGGACTTGTCAAGCCGAAGGAGTGCCCCCGATGGTTTGCGAACAGGATGTCGGCGAGGACGCCCGCCACGCGCTCAGAATGGCCAAGAAGAAAACCGCGCGCGACCGGATGATGGCGGAAAAAAGCGGCGAGAAGGGACTGATCGTCGTTCACACCGGCCCCGGCAAGGGAAAATCCTCCTCCGCCTTTGGCATGATCCTGCGAGCTATCGCGCATGGCTTTCCGTGCGCGGTGGTGCAATTCATCAAGGGGGCGTGGGATACCGGCGAACGCCGGCTTCTCACCTCACATTTCGGCGAACTCTGCCAGTTCCACGCCATGGGCGAAGGTTTTACCTGGGAAACCCAGGACCGCGCCCGCGACATCGCGGCCGCCCAAGCCGGTTGGGCAAAGGCCAAGGAATTGATCGCCGATTCAAATTTGCGCATGATCGTGCTCGACGAGATCAATATCGCGCTGCGCTACGACTATCTCGATATC
>DATGJS010000129.1:0-5471 GCA_035295025.1 Bradyrhizobium sp. | reverse complement strand
GCAAGCGCCACCGCATCATGCTTCACATAATCTGAGAAATTCATGGCGCCCCTCTGCCGCGCTTTCGGCGGCGAAGGGCTATCCTATCGCGAGCCGCAGCGGGCGCTAGTCGTCAAGGGTTGAATACAGGCAAAGGGCGTGAGGTCACCCTCTAGAAACTCCGGCCACAACACCCAACATCACAACAGCGACAGCTGACGTCGATTTGCTAATGCTTCGCCAGAATGTCGTCCAGCTTGCTCATGTTTTCGCCGTGTCGAATGTTGTAAGCTGCGACCAAGGCCTTTGCGAGCAGGTCGGACTTGACCTGTGACGCTTGTCTCGGCTCGGCCCCACCGGCAAGCTTCCGGTAATCGTCGGCGATGACATCGATGAACGCCGGGCAGGCCAGCGCCTTGCCTGCGAAAAGTCCGAGAAGCGCGTTGGCGATGGCCGGATACGGCGTGTTCTGCGCATCCGCAAGCCATTCCTCGGTCTGCTTCTGGGAATTGCTGTAATCGATTCTGGCGGCGAGCAACTTCGCGAGCAGCGCCGAAGGATGGGATGCGGGTGGCGGCGCATCTGATGTCGCCGGGCAACGGCCCGCGGCTCCCCCGGAGGCGCCCGTACCCCCGCCGCCCCCGGAATCGCCTTCGCCCGCCCGCGCGGAGGGGATGCCGACAGTGCCATGGCCGGGGTCGGGACCATTGGCGGGCGCCGGCTTCAGGCTCTGGAGCATCTTCGCCAGGTCGCCCTCGACCGCCCCGATTGAACAATGATTCGCCTTCGGCCGCGCTTCTCCATAGGCATCGACGCTCTTCACCTCGGCATTCGCGCAAAGCGCGTCCACACCTTTTGCGCGCGCTGCACCGCCGATCAGCGGTGCGTAAAAAGTGTCGAGCAGGGCCGGCGCGACCGTCGCGCCCGGCCCACAACTGTCACCCGGAAACTGCAAGTTTGCGCCTTCGGTGGCGAGGTGTGCCGCGTCGACGATGCAATTGCCGCCGCTGTTGTTCTCGACGACGGTATTCGCGATGGCGATCGGCTGATCGCCATGAACCGGCCCGGTCGGCGCCAGCCATTTGAGACCTGCACCTTTCGTGCCAAGGATCGTCGCGTTCGCGAACCGCGCCGCGCGGCCCGCGAAAGTAGCGTCACCCGCAGTGTTGAGCACGAACAGCGCATTGGCAAAGAGCGAGGTGGAGGCGCTGGTCGGATCGCTCCACACAGCACCACCGGAGGGCGCGGAATTCTTGAGGAAGAAGCCGCGAAAAACCCCGATCCGCACGTTTTCCGTTGCGAGGGCGCCGCCGCGCTCGCTGGCGGCGTTGCTGACGAAGGTCACCGCATTCGCGACCACGCGTGACGGGTTAGGGGGCGAGGAGAGATCCGGCGGCCCGATGAAAACCGCTCCGCCCGCCCGCGCCTGGTTCTGCTTGAAGATCGTATGGACGAGCGTCAGTGACGCGCCCATGGAATTGTCGACCGCGACAGCGCCGCCGAGCCTTTTCGCCACATTGCCCGTGAAACTGCTGCCGAGGATCTGCACGCCCTTCGCCTTCGCACCGATGGCGATCGCGCCGCCGTCGGTGTTGCTGGAATTCTGTTCGAAGGTTCCATTCAGGATTTGACCCGGGCAATCCGTGCGCAACGCCGCGCCCGGCAGCAGCGGATTCACCAGGGTCGTATTGCCGGCAAAGCGTGTCCGCGTGATTGTGAAGCGCGGACAGTTCTCGATGATGGTCTCCCCGTTGCCCTCGAAGGTACTGTCCGTGATCGTCGCTTCACCGCCATCGCTCTGGATTGGGCTCGCCTTGTTGCCCTTGAACGTGCCGTTGGTGACGAGAGCCGATTTCGCCTTGATGACGATGCCGGTGTTGTTCTCAAATTGGCCGTTTTCCACGATGACGCCCGTCGCATCGAGCGGAAACTCGGAATCTCGGATCGTGCCGTTCTTGATGATGAGGGAAGCCGCACCGCGCACGACGCTTGCGCCGCTAGCGTAGTGCATGGCCTTCACCGTCACGTTCTGAAGCCGGACGCTGGCCGACGCGTTCGCGGCGATCAGGAACGATGACGTTCCGCCGCCGTCGAGAGTGACGGTCCCTCCGCCATCGATGGAGACGGCCCCGGTGACTGAATGGCTTTTGGTAATCTTGACCGTGGCCGGACCGCCGCACCGGAAGCTGATGTCGCCGCCTGCGGCCAGGGCCTGCGTCAAATTCGTTCCGCCGGTATCGACGTCCGATCCGCAGCGATCGACGATCTCTGCCTGCGCCTGCGCCACGGCGCCCGCGGTCGTCAGCAATGCGACAAGGAAGATCCAGCCTCGAAACCTACGGCGGCGTGCGCTTTGAGTTATCGTCATCTGAAAAATCCCAAAGTATGGACTGCTTCGTCACCGGATTCACGAAAGTGACGATACCGTCGCCCTTGGCGTTGAGCACGTCGCCGTCGAGAAAGGGCCAGTCCGATATATCCGGCACCTTGCGGCCGAGAACCTGCGTCACGTGACTGGCGTCGCCGCCGATCTTGAAGCGAAGCGAAGCGCCGCTGAAGGTTTGATAGCTGCCTTCCTTGTCGATCGCACCACTTGACGTGTCGTTGTTCGGGAACACGCTCGGATTCGAGGCAACGACCTTGCGCCGAAACGCGTCGAAGGCCGCGTCGCTCGGGTCGCCGGTTGCATCGACCGCTTCGAAAAAGCCGAATCGACGACCCTTGGCGCAATCGTGGTGTCCATCGCAGCTGAGCAGATAGCGCGCGACAAAGGTCGTGGTCTTACTGCCAGCGAGAGGACGACAGTTTGAGCTCTTAAGGAAGGACCACTGTGGCGGGGCATTATCCAGGCCGGGCGCGAAACACGATGCGCTGACGCCCAGGTCGACACCAGTGTCGTTTTGATCGTCACGATAATTGAAGCCACAGGCAAAGCCGGACCAGACGCAGGCGTTGCGATCGTAGGTCCGGCCTTTGTCGCCGAACCCGGTATTGCCGGGGCAATTGGTGTCTTTCGGGTTGTTGGTAGGCAAACTATCCGCCGGCTGACAAATATGCCCGACGTCGCTGACGGCGCCCTCGAAGCCCATCATCGCAAGGCGGTTGACCGGCACGAGGGTTGCGCCCTGGAGCGGCGGCGCACCTTCGAAAATCAGGCTCGTCGGCACGCCGGTCCCGGGTCCGCCATTGTCGTCCGTGAACTGGCCGCCGAAATGAGTGTCCGCGTCGTCCAGGAGCAACTGGTGGCCCGGCGGGGCCGCAATGCCGCCCGCGGTCAGCGTGAAGGCCGGCGTGCTGAAATAGACTTCGATGGCGTCATGGTGAACGCGCTGAAAATAAGGGACGGACTTGTCGACCGCGAGATCGACTATGCTTTGGTCGGGCGCGAAGGTCGAACTCGCGGGGTAGATCATGACCTTGGCATTGCCGTAAGGCAGACCTCTTTGGGTCGAGACATCATGCGGAGCGAAATGCGGATTCGGACCATTGTCGGCTTGCGAAGCGACAATCGGCAAATGATGCGATAGCCCGGCGAAATATTGCATCATGAGGACGCTGAAGTCGGTCCCCGGACCGCCGAACTCGACAATGCTCTGGTTCTTGTTCATGGCGTCGACCCGGCGGCGATAAGGAACGACGCGGATGCCATCGCGGCTTCCGACCGCGAATTTCGCCATCGTGTATTCCAGCACCATTTTCGCGGCGGCCTTAAGCTGCGGATCTTCGGCGAAATCCGCCAGGTTGAGCAGCGCAACCTGCGAGTATCGTTGATAGGGCCTGGCGTTGTATTCCGAGAAGTCGTGCCGCATGATACCGCTCATGTAGTGCATCAGCCAATCCTTGACGCCCTTCTGTTCGTCCCTCAGCGCGGTGATATGCGGATGGCCGGCAAGCTCGTCGATGATGATCTGGTTCTTCAGGTAGCGCGAAGTCTCGATCATCAGGCGATGGTTTTCGGTCTCGGGGATTGTGAAGTCGACCGCGGCAGTCGCTACCGTGATCGGGACGACTGCCAAAGACACCGCCTCCAATGTTCCCGCAGCAGCGGCCTCGCCCTGTGCGGTGAGGATGACCTGAGCGAGAAAGGACACCGGCCCCAGCAACGCTCCGATGATAGCGAAACGCCTGGCGAACCAGTTCGCCGCGTCGCCGATATCGTCGACCGTTTTATCGAGGAAATCGTGTTCGTCGAGCACATCCTGCGGCGTATCAAAGCTGATACGCGGATTGTTGCAGTCGAGAGGTGAGGAGCCGTCATCTCCGACCCCGCCATACACCGTGAGCAAATGGTCGCGCACATAGGCACGCGTGGCGGGATCTAAAATGCCCTTGCCGCCCTCCACGAACTTTCCGTTCTTGAAATCACCGTCGAGATAGAACAGCCGCGTCATGTCCCTGATGCCGACATCGGCGTCGCCGGGCACCGACATCCCGTAGCCGAGATCCGTCAGGCAGAGCGCCCCGTCCGTCCCCACCTGGGCCCGAACCACGCTCGTGCTCGTGACCTTCCCGGTGGTCGGGTCGGTCGTGGTTTCGACCTTGGCGTTCGCGATGAGGCGCGATGCCAACGCGTTGATTTCGGACTGCATGCATGCCGCGGTGATGTAGAATTGGACCAGGTACATGCCCTTCAGGGAAGGCCCCACCGAATCGAGCGACGTTACCCCCGTGATAACGTTCTGGCATGCGGGGGCGAAGCTTGACATCACCTTGTCCGCGGCATTCATGGGGGTGTGGGTATCTATGTTGCCGGCGGCGTCGTTGAACGCGCTGGAAACGTCACCCTTCGACAGGATGACCTCCCCCGAACAGGCACCGCCCGCGTTCGCCGGATCGCGCAGCCACATCATCTTGCCGATCAGCATCGGCCCGATGTCCTCGCCGGCGAGCAGCAAATTCTTCACCCAGAAATCGATGAATGCATTCTCGTTGCCGCACGCCATGAAATTGACGACGTTGGTTTTGCGCGTCGGCAGATATTTTGTCGCCGTCTGCCCGTCCGGGGGCGGGTCGGTAAACAGGACATAGGGCGGAGGGACAGTGAGCGTGTCCGCCGACGCCGCGCCACCACCAAGAAACAGCACGCCGACCAGCGCGGCGAGCAGCAAGTTGCGGAACCGAGGCATCCGCCCCCCTTAATTCGAGGCCCGAGGTTGATTTTCTGGGAAAAACTGGTCCTGCCGAACACTAGCCCTTGACCAATGTTCGCCTCTTTTGACCACTACCGCAAGCGCGCCTTCGCCTTTGGCGTGCATTTTTTGGCAAGTGCCATTCGAGCGCCCGCTGCGGTTGGTGCCCAACGCCCCGACATGACACCCTTCTCAGCCGTCCTTCGTCGGCAACATCACAAAGAGGTCAGACGCGATTTCTTCCGCGCGCCACCCCGATCACGGCGGAAACGATGAACAGCACCACCGCTATGAAGAAGATCGTCTTGGCGATTTCGATGGAGGCGCCCGCGACGCCGCCAAAACCCAGGACGCCCGCGATCA
>DATGJS010000128.1:0-3993 GCA_035295025.1 Bradyrhizobium sp. | reverse complement strand
TCCACCGACTGCTCGGCCAAGTCGGCGTCGATCGCCTCCATCAGCGTCAGATATTCGCGCAAGGTCACCGGCACCTGGGCCTCGCGCAACGATGTGAAGAATTGCAAGAACATGAGTCACAGATTGCGTGCCTGCCCGGCTTCGTCAAGGGCTGATGGGGCGGATCAGACCGGCGCCGCCCACCTAGACCTGAAGACTTTTTCAACTAGAATTGGCTCCATCAAACGGGCAAGTACCCCTTTATGCGGCCGCCGGAGGGCGGTCGTTTCGTGTGACGCCGAGAGCACCTAAACAAGGCAAATCATTTCATGAAATTTACCGGCACCAAAAACTATGTCGCGACCGACGATCTCAAGGTCGCAGTCAACGCCTCGATCGTGCTCGAACGGCCGCTTCTCATCAAAGGCGAGCCGGGGACCGGCAAGACGGTGCTGGCCGAGGAAGTTGCCAAAGCCTTGAACGCGCCGCTTCTGACTTGGCACATCAAGTCCACCACCAAAGCCCAGCAAGGCCTCTACGAATATGACGCGGTATCGCGCCTGCGCGACAGCCAGCTCGGCGACGCCAGGGTGTCCGACATCAAGAATTACATCAAGCGCGGCAAATTGTGGGAGGCCTTCACGCATGAAAAGCGCCCCGTGCTGCTGATCGACGAAATCGACAAGGCCGACATCGAATTTCCCAACGACCTCCTGCTTGAGCTCGACCGCATGGAATTCTTCGTCTACGAGACCGGCGAGAACATCAAAGCGAAGCTACGCCCGATCGTGATGATCACCTCCAACAATGAGAAAGAATTGCCGGACGCGTTTTTGCGCCGTTGCTTCTTCCACTACATCAAATTTCCCGACGCCGACACCATGGGCCGGATCGTCGATGTGCATTTCCCTGATATCAAGAAGCGGCTGGTCGAGGAAGCTTTGCGGATTTTCTTCGAGGTGCGCGAGGTGCCCGGGTTAAAGAAGAAGCCCTCGACCTCGGAACTGCTCGATTGGCTGAAACTTCTGCTCAACGAAGACATCACACCGGAAAGCTTGAGAGAGCGCGACCCGCGCAAGCTGATCCCGCCGCTGCATGGCGCGCTTCTGAAGAACGAACAGGACGTGCATCTGTTCGAACGGTTGGCGTTTTTGAGCCGAAGAGAGGTGTGAGAGGCTGAAAATACACGTAATTAGCGACGGGTAATCGGATGGTTCAGCTAGTTAGCGACCGAAAGCTATTTCATCTGACAGATACGAAGACATATAAGCAGCCTTTGGTAATGGGCCAAGTCGTCCAGATCGGCGAAACGTACACGCCGTTCTTTGGGTTTTACGAATGCTCGATCACATGCCCCGTGACGCTCGACAATGGGACTACGGTGCAAGTTCCCGCGGTCAAATTCCTCAAACAAGTGCAAGCCGGAAAGATCAATTCCCCTACGCTGTCTATCATCGCCGCAAACGTAGCGCAGCACTATCTCATACTTTGTCGTGAACTCATCATGGAAGAAATAAGAGTGGCCGAGTTCAAAGGTGAGCCACCGTCCAGACAACGGTGCCTCTATGCGTGTGAATCAATTGAAGAAGCGCGGAATTGGAAGCAATTTGTAGGTCCCGATAGCATCATTTGCGAATTGACTTGCACAGGGACAATTCACCGAGCCGATGCTAGCCTCTTGTTAGGTGATAGTGAGCCGCTCTCGGTTACTAGGGACCGCGCTCGTAAGTATTGGCGAGGTGAAGCGGGCACCACGTCTCAGTGGGAGACGCTATTCGTAGGCGAGGCTAAGGTGACCGGCTTCGGTATGTAAGTGGCTAGCGTTGCCACCGTGGAAGTAAAGATGGGGTTTCGCGAAGGCTCAACCCATCCTACGAAAGCTGGATTGCTTCGTCGCCTTGCTCCTCGCAATGACAGCCTTTCAAATCCCGGCTGCCGCCTCCAGCGCGCGCTTGCCGCGAATGAGATCGCTCGCCTTGTCGGCGATCATCATGGTGGAGGCATTGAGGTTGGCCGAAATCATCCGCGGCATGATCGAGGCATCGATCACGCGCAAGCCCTCAAGACCATGGACGCGCAATTGGTCATCGACGACGGCCCATGGCGCATCCGCCGGCCCCATCCGGCAGGTGCAGCCGGGATGAAAGGTGGTGGTGCCGCGCTTGGTGGCGGCGGCAAGAAATTCCTCGTCGGTTCGAACATCGGGTCCAGGAAAATCCTCATGGTCGTAATAGGGCGACAGCGGCTCCGACTTCAGAAGCCGACGCGCCAGCTTCATGCCGGCGACGATGACGCGGCGATCAAGCTCGGCGGTGAGATAATTGGTTTGGATGATCGGTTGCGTGAACGGATCGCTTGAGCGGATGCGGACATAACCGCGGCTTTCGGGACGCTGCTGCCAGGAGGTGACCGTCATGCCCGGCAAATCTTCAAGCGCGCCCTGCACACCCTCCTTGTAGCTCGCAGGCGTGAAGGTCAGTTGCAGATCGGAGCTTTCCGTGGTCTCGCCCGAATGCCAGAAGCAATAGACCATGGTCGGCGACAGCGACAACAGGCCGCGCCGCGTCGTGGCCCATTTGAGCGCCTCGCCGATCAGGCGAATGCCCTGACGCCGCTCATTAATGGTCTTGATGTTCTTGACGCGTGCCACCGAACGCGGCGCGTAATGATCCTGCAACCCCTCACCCACGCCGGCAAGCGCATGGCGCACCGCGATGCCGTGCGATTGCAGCAATTCCGGCGCGCCGACGCCGGACAATTGCAAGAGTTGCGGCGAGTTATAGGTGCCGCCGGAGAGAATGACCTCCTTGGCCGCGCGCACCTCGTGCAACGTGCCGTTCTTGCCGCCGCGCCGGTACCGCACACCGACCGCGCGCTTGCCTTCGAAGATGATCTCGGTCGCATGCGCGTGCGTTCGCACATCGACATTACCGCGTTGGCGCGCTGGGTGCAGAAAGGCGGTGGCCGCGCTGACCCGAAGCCCGTTCTTGATGGTGCGTTGCGCGTAGGAGACGCCTTCCTGGATCGCGCCGTTATAATCCGTGTTGCGCGGAATGCCCAAACTCATCGCGCCCGCCATGAAGGCTTCGCACAGCGGGTCCTTCCAATCCATGGTCGTGACGGTGAGATTACCCTCGCGCCCGCGATAGGTGTCGTCGCCCTCGCCGATGCGCCGCTCCAGCCGCTTGAAATAAGGCAGCACGTCGCAATAGCCCCAGCCGCGATTGCCGAGTTGCGCCCAGGTGTCGAAATCCTGGCGCTGGCCGCGATTATAGATGTGGCCGTTGATCGAGGACGAGCCGCCGAGCGTCTTGCCGCGCGGCGCATAAATGCTGCGGCCGCCGGTCCAGGGTCCCACCTCCTGCTGATAGGCCCAGTTGACGCTGCGCATATGGAAGGTCTTGATGAAGCCGGCCGGCAGATGAATGTAGGGGTGCCAATCGCGCGGGCCCGCTTCGAGCACACAGATGCGCGTGGAGGCATCTTCACTCAAGCGGTTGGTCAAGACGCAACCGGCCGAACCCGCGCCAATGATCACATAATCGAACGTATCCATAAGTCTCGCTCTCGGAGTCTCTTTGTTTTGACGCGCTTTTACCGCGCCCTGTCGTGCAATTGATAAATGAGATGCGCCTTCACGGTCGGCCATTCGCAAGCGATGATGCTGTAGACGACAGTATCGCGCAACGTGCCGTTGGGGGCGATCTGATGGCTGCGCAAGATACCGTCCTGCCTGGCGCCGAGGCGCTCGATGCCTCGCCGGCTTTGGTGGTTGAAGAAGTGCGTGCGGAATTCGACCGCGATGCAATCGAGTTTCTCAAACGCATGCGTCAGCAGCAGCAACTTGCATTGGGTATTGAGCGGCGTGCGCTGCACGCGCTTGGCATACCAGGTCGATCCGATCTCGACGCGCCGGTTCGTTGCATCGACATTCATATAGGTCGACATGCCCGCGATTTGGCCCGCCGCATCGAACACCGTAAACGGCAGCATCGTGCCGGCCTTCTGCAAACC
>DATGJS010000127.1:0-5369 GCA_035295025.1 Bradyrhizobium sp. | reverse complement strand
GTCGAGCGGCTGGCTGGTTGCTAAGTTGGTCAGATTCCGGGGAACGCCAGCGAACGTAAGCGACGTCGTGGTCGCGTCGTCGCGCGAGGCGCGCGAACCGAGGCCGAGGCCGGCGTAAAATCCGGTCCACGATGATGGCGCGAGGGCTACGACCGGCGCTTTGTAAACCGGCGCCGGCAAATCCGCCGCCTGAGCCACGCCCAGCATCAGTGCCGACCCTGCGATGCCCGCCACCAGAAACTTCTTCATGACCGCTTGATTCCCCAACTCGCCGGACCGATTCCGGCTTCCTCTGGGCGCGACCATAGGCAGGATGAAACGATCTGGCTTGGACCAGACGCGACCCGTGCAGGACTGGGCGACACTCACGCACGATAATTTCAGCTTGTTGTAAATTCACAACAGCGATGGATGGGGCGTCGTTCCGGGATGCTTGCGAAGCAAGCAGACCCGGAACCCATAACCACCGCCGTTAATTAGAAATCCCCGGATCGAGGTCAGCCCACGCCGGCTTCTGCTCCTCGTCGTCGGTCACTTACGACCGCCTGTGGTTATAGGTTCCGGGCTCCTCGCTTGGCTCGGCCCCGGAATGACAGCGAGTTTCTTTCGTCATTCCGGGATGGGGCGCAGCACCAGGCCCGGAATCCATAACCACCGCCATCAATTGGAAATCCCAGATAGCGACCAACCCCACGCCGGCTTCTGTTCCTCGTCGTCGGTCATTTACGACCGCCTGTGGTTATAGGTTCCGGGTTCCTCGCTTTGCTCGGCCCCGGAACGACAGCGAATTTCGCTCGTCGTTCCGGGATGGTGCGTAGCACCAGGCCCGGAACCCATAACCACCGCCGTTAATTAGAAATCCCCGGATAGAGATCAATCCACTCTGGATTCTGTTCCTCAATCAAACGAATTTTCCAATTCCGCCGCCATTTCTTGAGTTCCTTCTCGCGTATAATCGCGGTGACTGCGTCGTCATAGATTTCAAACCACATCAGTTTATCGACACCGTATCGTGCCGTGAATCCACCGGCTGCCTTGGATCGATGTTCATACACGCGCCGCACGATGTCGTTGGTGATACCGAGATACAGCGTGCCATGTTTCCTACTCGCAAGCAGGTAGACGTAGTGGGCCATCACGACCGCCTGTGGTTATGGATTCCGGGCTCGCGACTTCGTCGCGCCCCGGAACGACAAAGCACCCCCCGCCCCCCGATGTGGCGTATAGTCCCATATGTAGTGGTGTTTAGTCCAAGCCAGACAGTTCCATGACGGTTATAATAGAAAAGGCTGAGGTTAATTTCACTAAACGGGGGGCGGGCATTGAGCGATTATGACGAACGTCTAGTGGCAAGCGTCGCAGACATGATTCCGTGAGCTCTCCATCCGCCCATCCGCACCCCTTGCGGTTTTCGTCCGAGACGCTGCCGCCGCGGGATCGCATCGCCGTGTGGCGGGAGGTCTATGGGCAGCATGTCCTTCGCCTCGACATCGAACCGATACCCGATGTTCCATTTCACGCCGACCTCAAACTGCGCGCGCTGCCCGGACTGGCCACCGTTTCGGGAAGCGTCGGGGGCACCTATGGGCGGCGGACGCGGAGCCTGATTTCCGACGGCAATAATGATGTGGGCTTGGTGATGATCGTCGAGGGCACCGCTATGGTGTCGCAATTCGGCCGCGAGGTGACGCTGCGCGAAGGCGAGGCGACTTTCATGTCGTGCGGGGATGCTGGTAGCGTGTTCCGGCCTCATTTGGTGCGCAATATCGGGGTTTGCGTGCCGCGCACCACGCTCGATGCACGGATCGCCAACGCGAACGACGCCATCATGCGCCCGATCCCGCCCCATTCGGAGGCGCTGCGCCTCATGAAAAGTTATATCGGCGTGCTCGACAACAACAACCATGAGCTGACCGTGCCCGCGCTTCGCGATTCGCTGGTGAGCCATATCCACGATCTCCTGGCCTGCATCATCGGCGACGTGAAAGGCGACGCCAGACCGGCGGTTGTCGGGGGTCTGCGCGCGGCGCGGCTGCACGCCATCAAGACGGATATCGATGCGAATATCGGCCGGCACGATCTGACGCTCGACACCGTCGCCGCGCGACAGAACATCAGCCTCAGCTATGCCCGCAAGCTGCTGGAATCCGAAAGGCACCACGTTTACCGAGCTGGCGCTCGAAGAGCGGCTATTGCGCGCGCACCGCATGCTGAACGATCCGTTGCATGCCGGCCGCCTGATCAGCAACATCGCGCTCGCGGTAGGGTTCGGCGACATATCGTATTTCAACCGCACATTCCGCCGGCGTTTCGGCTATGCGCCATCCGAGACACGGGCCACCAGATGGCCTACCGGCGCATGACGATGCCGGCGATCTCCTTGAGAGCGCCGCGCTAACACCCCCGAAAACGCTCCAATGGGCCTGTTTCCCATCCGCCCTCCAGCCTATTACAATGCGCAAGGTAACACCGCGCAGGAGACCATCGATGCCCAACAATACCAGAGAATTGCCGGCGGCCGGTGCCGCCCATTTGAAGTTCCTGCACGACAAGAGACGAATTCTACCCAGGAACTTCAAATGGATCAGCGGCACCGGCATTCATGATTGTTTGCCAGTGCCTGTAACTTTCCGAAGTTCGTGAAAGGTGGATGCTGCGATGGAACACGAACTTCGGAAAGCAGGCACTGGTGACGGCCTTACCCGCTTTCTCGGCGGCTCGCCTGTGGCCGTCGCGTTTCGCCTGATCCTGCTGTCCATCCTGGTCGGCGTGGTGCTGGCGGCGATCGGTTTCGATCCCTGGAATATCCTCAAAAGCATCCGCCTGTTGTTTCAGCGGATCTGGGATCTCGGCTTCGATGCGCTCAACTGGCTATGGCGCTACTTCCTGCTCGGCGCGGTGATCGTCGTTCCGGTTTGGCTGTTGATGCGGATGTTCGGCGCCCCGCGCGGCCGATGATCACACCGGCCAATCCTCGGCCGTGATCGTCGCCGCATCGGCGCCGACGATTTCGGACAATTGATCGCGGCCGGTGCGCAACAGCGTGGACGACAGATCCCGCTTGATCTCTTCGATGAGACCAAGACCTTTATACACCAGCGAAGAATAGAGCTGAATGAGGCTTGCGCCGGCGCGGATTTTGGTCAGCGCGCCGCCGCCGGAATCGATGCCGCCGACACCGATCAATGGAAACGCGCCTTCGACCCGCACATAGGTTTCCGCCACCATCCGCGTGGACAGCCGAAACAGCGGCCGCCCCGACAACCCCCCCGCCTCCTTGGCGCGGGTCTGCTCGCGCAAGGTCGAGGGCCGACCGAGCGTCGTGTTGCCCACGATCATGCCATCGACGCGGCGCGAGCGCGCGATATGAACCACGTCGTCGAGTTCGGGCAGGCTCAAATCCGGCGCGATCTTCAACAGCACCGGGGAATCGCCCGCATGCTTGCGCACCCGTTCGCGCGCCTCGATCACCCGCGCCAGGAGATCGTCGAGCGCGCTTGCCCGCTGCAGATTGCGCAAGCCCGGCGTATTGGGCGAGGACACATTCACGGTGAAATAGCTTGCGACCGGCGCGAAGGTCTCGATCAGCCTGACGTAATCATCGGTGCGATCGGCGGACTCCTTGTTGGCGCCGACATTGACGCCGACAAGGCCGCCGAGATGGGCGCGCGCAGCTAACCGCCGCAACACCATTTCGGCGCCGTCGCTGTTGAAGCCCAGCCGGTTGATGACGGCTTCGTCGCGCTCAAGGCGAAACAAACGCGGCCGCGGGTTGCCGTCTTGCGGCTTGGGCGTCACCGTTCCGATCTCGACGAAGCCAAAGCCGAGGCGCAACAGCGCATCCGCCACCTCGGCGTTTTTGTCGAAGCCCGCCGCCATGCCGATCGGATTTGGAAAATTCAACCCGAAGGCCCGTACCGCGAGTTTCGGATCGTCGGAGCGCGGACGGGCGGGCGGCAGAAACTTCAAACCCTGAATGGCGAGGCGGTGAGCATCCTCAGGATCGAACCATCGCAATAGCGGCAAGGAAAAAGCATCGAAAGCGCGGATCACGGATCGAGCTCCGGGATGTCGTGCGTACCGTCGGCGCGCGTGCGGATCGAAAGCACGCCCCTCACCGCGCCGAGATCGAGCTCGCCATAAAGATGGGGAAACAATTCGTCGTTGCGCGAACGCTCCCATCGCAAGCCATCGCCGAGCGCGTCGGCATCGACCGCGATCAAAAACAGGCCGCTCTGGCCGGAGAAATGCTTTCGCGCCGTCCCCGCGACCTGGGACGCGCTGGAGAAATGAATAAAGCCGTCGCTTATATCGTCGGGGCTGCCGCGGAAGACGCCTTGCCGCTCCGCTTCGCGCCAGACTGAGGCCGGACAGATCTTGTAGATCTTGCGCAAGAGGGTCTCGATTCCAATAAGGCCACGCATCGTCAGCGCGGCCATCCTTTCAAAATAGACAACCGTGATAGTCTTCACGCGTTTGCCGAGACGGCGTCAAATAGCAAGCTTGCGGTCTCCACAGGCTTACGTCGCGTAGTCCGGCTCCTTGCGGTCGAGGATGCGCTTGAGGGCGGCGAAATGGCGCTGCGCCGGCGACAACCCGAGGTAAAACGAATTGCCGCGCATCTCCTGCCGGGTTTTGTCCACCACGGGTTCGGGAAGCTTTTTCAGCGGCTGGCCGGTCCACATCGCATAGATCTGCACCTGCGCGGCGCGTTCGATATAATAAAGCTTGTCATAGGCCTCCGCGATGGTCGCACCGACCGTCGAGATGCCGTGATTGGCCATGAACAAAATAGTTTTATCGCCGATCACCTTGGCAAGCCGCTCGCCTTCGGCCGGATCAAACGCCGGGCCGGTATATTCATCGTCATAGGCGATCTTGCCGGACATACCCACTTCAGTTTGCCCGATTTCCTTGATACGCGGGTCTTCGAGCCGTGTCAGCGCGCTCGCATAGGGCATGTGGGTGTGAAACACCGCCTTCGCATGCGGCAGCGCTTTGTGGATCGGGGCGTGAATGCAGTAACATGAACGCTCGACATCGCCCTCGCCTTGCTTGACTTCGCCATCGTCGATCCCGACTTCCATGAAGCAGGAGGCGGTCACTTCCGACCAATGTGTCCCGAAGGGAATTTGATAGTAACGGTCGCCGCGGCCGGGCACGACATAGGTCAGATGATTGAAAATGCCTTCGTTGAAGCCGTGCATGAAGGCGAGCCGGTGGGCGGCGGCAAGATCAATGCGCGCCTGCCATGCTTCCGCGCTCACGTCCCCGAGCGTCTGCGGCGAAACCCTGAATTGCATTGGCGTTCTCCCTGATGTTGCCCGCCTCTCATCGGAGGCTTGGCCAATTTCCTATCCATAATTATA